>PHDE01000124.1 GCA_002842505.1 Bacteroidetes bacterium HGW-Bacteroidetes-3
TAGAAAGAAATACGCCCTATATCAATCTAATGAAGTATGCTAATTAATATTGTTAATAACTTTAAGTATTTTTGCTTTTTTTAGTCATAGAATACGCTCTGGGTAAACCCATCCTTTTTTGAGGCTTTTTGCCGATAAAAAAGATTGAAGCGTATAGCCCGACCGCCTTTTTTGGCGGAAACGCCCAATTATTTAATATTTTAATATTTTAATCATTTAATCATTCAATGTCTAAAGTCGTTTTAATTACGGGAGGTTCTTCAGGAATAGGGAAATCTGTGGGAGAATTTTTAACCCAGAAGGGATTCATCGTTTATGGAACCAGCAGAAATCCGGCCAACATCACAAATCATCCGTTTCGCTTAATAGCTTTGGACGTAAATAATAAGGAAACGATTGTAAAAGCTGTTGCTGAAATTATTGCGGCGGAAGGCCGAATTGATATTTTGATAAACAACGCAGGAATGGGCATTACCGGCGCCATTGAAGACACGCCAACCGATGAAATGCGCAACGTTTTTGAAACCAATTTTTTTGGGGTCATTGAAATGATGAAAGCAGTTTTGCCACAAATGCGCAAACAAAACAGCGGGCTGATTATTAACGTAACGTCCATTGCCGGTTATATGGGTTTGCCTTTTAGGGGCATTTATTCCGCAACAAAAGGCGCTTTGGAAATTGTGACGGAGGCAATTAGGATGGAAGTTAAAGGATTTGGCATTGAAGTGACCAACGTAGCGCCGGGCGATTTTGCCACAAATATTGCATCAGGAAGATACCACACGCCAGTTTTTGAAAATTCTCCCTATAAAGAAAACTACCAAAAAAATCTTGATTTAATGAATGTTCACGTAGACAGCGGCAGCAATCCGATTCAAATGGCTGAAGCTATTTTTAAAATCATAAATACGCCAAAACCTGAAATTCATTATAAAGTGGGCGATTTTATGCAAAAATTTTCTATTGCGCTGAAAAGAATTTTGCCGGATAAAGTTTATGAAAAGATCCTTATGAAGCATTTCAAATTGAAAAGTTAGAAATATAGTCCGAAGACGGAAGACCGAAGTCTAAGATTCATTTATATAATCAAATCAAACTCCCTTTCTCCCAATAGATTGGGAAGGAAAGGGTGGGGATAGGAATTAAAGTTAAAAGTAGGGTCAAGTCGCGACTTGTCCGCACGAATGTTAATTGTTAATGGAGAATTCAACAATTAAACGATTCAATATTTTCATAATTAAAACCCTATCTTTGCACCATAAAAATATAACCTACATATTATGAAATTTTTTATAGATACAGCAAACCTAGCGCAAATTAAAGAAGCACAAGCATTGGGTGTTGTGGATGGCGTAACCACAAATCCTTCCTTAATGGCAAAAGAAGGCATTACGGGAAAAGACAATATTTTAAAACATTATGTGGCAATTTGCAATATTGTTGATGGTGATGTAAGTGCCGAAGTGATTGCAACTGATTTTGAAGGAATGGTGAGAGAGGGAGAGGCATTGGCGGATTTACACCCTCAAATTGTAGTTAAATTACCAATGATTGCTGATGGAATTAAAGCGTGTAAATATTTTACCGATAAAGGAATTAGAGTGAATATGACGTTGGTTTTTTCGGCCGGACAAGCATTGTTGGCCGCTAAAGCAGGCGCGACTTATGTGTCTCCTTTTATTGGAAGGTTGGATGATATTTCTACGGACGGATTAAATTTGATTTCTGAAATTAGGCTTATTTACGACAATTATGAATATGAAACTGAAATTTTGGCGGCTTCCGTTCGTCACACGATGCATATTATCGATTGCGCAAAATTAGGCGCTGATGTGATGACAGGACCTTTATCCGCCATTATGGGATTGTTGAAACACCCATTAACCGACATTGGCTTGGCGCAGTTTTTGTCAGATTATAAAAAAGGAAATTAATTTTTTAGTTTGCAGTAGCAGTTTTCAGTTGGCAGAAAAAAAATTATAAAACTTAAAACTTAAAAGTTTTCTTTTCGATGATGAGTTATAAGAAGTTTTATGAAATTCGTTTCATAAAACTTTTTATATTTAACCAAAAATCAAAAACTGCCAACTGCAACTAAAAACTGCTCACTAAATCCGCTCTTTCAACTTTTTAATTGAATTTGAGTATAAAAAGACTAATAACTGCCAACTGCAAACTAAATCCGCTCTTTCAATTTCTTAATTGAATTCGAGTATAAAAAGACTGCCAACTGCAACTAAAAACTGCTCACTAAATCCGCTCTTTCAACTTTTTAATGGTATCTCGCAATTTTGCGGCAGCGATAAAGTCGAGTGCTTTGGCAGCATCTTCCATTAGTTTTCGTTTTTCGCGAATGCTGTTTTCCAATTCGGCCTTGGTCATATAATCCATTTTTTCTTCGGCGGCGATGTTTGCTAAATTTTCAAAATTATAAGTTGAAGCCGTATTTTGCCCCATGATATTTTCGATACTTTTTGTAATTTGGGTAGGCGTGATGTTGTTTTCAACATTATAGGCGATTTGTTTTTCGCGGCGACGGTTGGTTTCGTCGATGGTAAGTTGCATACTGTTGGTCATTTTATCGGCGTACATAATGGCAATTCCGTTGATATTTCTTGCGGCGCGGCCAATAGTTTGGGTTAAAGAGCGGTGCGAACGCAAAAAACCTTCCTTGTCGGCATCCAAAATCGCCACCAAAGAAACTTCCGGCAAATCGAGTCCTTCCCTTAAAAGATTCACGCCAATCAACACATCAAAAATGCCCAAACGCAAATCGCGCATAATTTCAACGCGCTCCAAAGTGTCCACATCAGAGTGAATATAACGGCAGCGAATTTGAATTCTGCTTAAATATTTCGTCAATTCTTCCGCCATTCTCTTGGTTAAAGTGGTGACCAATGTACGTTCGTCTTTTTCAACCCTCAACTGAATTTCTTCAATCAAATCGTCAATTTGGTTGATGCTTGGCCGCACCTGAATTTCAGGATCCAGCAAGCCTGTAGGCCTAATTACCTGTTCCACAAAAACACCTTCTGTTTTTTGCAGTTCATAATCGGCCGGCGTGGCGCTCACAAAAATAACCTGATTTTGGATTTCTTCGAATTCGCCGAATTTCAGCGGACGGTTGTCCATCGCTGCAGGCAAGCGGAATCCGTATTCCACCAAATTTTCCTTGCGGGAGCGGTCACCACCGTACATTGCGTGAACTTGCGGAATGGTAACGTGGCTTTCATCAATCACCATCAAATAATCTTCGGGAAAATAATCCAGCAAACAGAATGGGCGCGTTCCGGATTCCCTTCCGTCGAGATAACGGGAATAATTTTCAATGCCACTGCAATAGCCCAATTCACGAATCATTTCCAAATCGAATTCCGTGCGTTCTTTCAGCCGTTTTGCTTCTAAATGTTTGCCAATTTCTTTAAAGTATTCAAATTGCTTCATCAAATCTTCCTGAATATTATGGATGGCATTTTGCAAAACATCGGGGGAAGTCACGAACAAGTTTGCCGGATAAATGGTGATTTGTTCAAATTTTTCCACCACCAGATTGTTGGTCATGTCGAAGCTTTCAATTTCTTCAATTTCATCTCCAAAAAAGTGAATTCTGAAGGCGTGTTCTCCATAAGAAGGATAAACGGTAATGGTGTCACCTTTTACTTTAAAAGTGCCGCTGCTAATTTCAGCTTCAGTTCTTGAATATAAACTCGCCACCAATTGGTGCAGAAATTTGGTGCGTGAAATGGCTTGGCCAACTTCAACATAAATAATATTTTTCTTGAATTCAACCGGATTCCCAATTCCGTAAATACACGAAACGGAAGCCACAATAATGACGTCTCTTCTTCCCGAAAGAAGGGCAGAAGATGCGCTGATCCGCAATTTTTCAATATCCTCATTGATAGATAAGTCTTTTTCAATAAAAGTTCCTGTGGTTGGAAGATAGGCTTCGGGTTGATAATAATCGTAATAGGAAACAAAGTATTCGACCGAATTTTTTGGGAAAAATTGTTTGAATTCAGAATAAAGCTGCGCTGCCAATGTTTTGTTATGCGCCAAAACCAACGTTGGTTTTTGCACTTCCTGAATCACGTTTGCCACGGTAAATGTTTTCCCTGAACCTGTAACACCCAACAATGTTTGGAATTTTTCATGGGAATTCAACCCTTCAACCAATTGCTTGATTGCTTCTGGTTGGTCACCGGTAGGTTCAAAATTCGATTCTAACTTAAATAGCATTCTGCAAAAATAAACTAAATTCGACAGATTTTAAGTGCTGAAATATATTTAACGAATCTTTAATTCTTTTCTAAAGGAAGTTTTAGAAAGCCCTAATTACCGCCTAATCAAACTAAAATGCCCTTTTTTAACCCTAACATTTCCGTTAAGGTCAACCAATTCAACAGAAAACCAATAATCCGTTGCGGGTAAAAGGTTGCCGTTGAATGTTCCGTTCCAACCTTCACCATATAAATTAATTTCTTTTATGAGTTTTCCAAACCGATCAAAAATGTAAACTGTTGCTTGTTGATAAAAGTTTTCGTTTACGCCCAAAACATTCCAGATGTCATTGTATCCGTCATTATTTGGCGTGAAGAATTTTGGATAGCCAATTACCGAAACTTCAATTTGGGCGATGCCACAGTTATTTTTATCCTGAACATAAATGGTGTGAAAACCCGGACTTACATTTTCGAAATAGGGCTCATCTTGGTAATTTCCAAAAACATCATCCAAAGAAAATTCATAATCCCCAATTCCTAAGTTTCTGGTGTCAATTGTTACGGAATTGTTTTCTGAATCGTCAACAATGATAATATCATTTTGGGTAATGGAAGCAATTTTTGAAGGAATGGCATTTATTGTTTTTGAAAATGATTTACATTCTTCAGAAGAAGTCGCAATAACGCTATAATTTCCGGGAGCGGAAATTTCCAAAAACGGATTTATGCCAATTATTGTTCCGTTTTCATTTTTCCATTCATAGGTGTAATTTCCTTTTGCGTTGTATGTTGAAACTGTGATGGGAGACAAGTTCAAACAATATATAACAGTTTCATCCAAATCAAATTCCGGCCGTGATTCCACAACCAATTTTAAATGGGTACCAAGACCAAAGCATTCACCATTATCGTCATTTTCAACTCGAACAAAAAGCGTTTGTTCAAAAGCACTTTCATTTCTAAAAGGTTGGTTTTGATCTATTTCGTTTTCTTCCAACTGTGCGTCTGTTAAATTTTTATAATAAGAAACGCTCAAATTTTGCCCTGTAAGAAATTGATCAATAATTTCAGCCGAATTTTCCGCTAAATTAAAGAGCCTAAATCCGTCAATTTCACCATCGTTGTCGCAAGCTTTTACCGTTATTAAATAATCAGTAATAAATGAGGTTGATGAAACCAATAAATCTACTTGAGCGATATTGTGGCATCCATATTGATTTTCAACTCGTGCAAAAACTGTGGATTGTGTGGCATTTGAAAACGGACTTGCAGTGATTGGATTTAAATTGGAGTCAGCGTCGTTGTAATTTAGAAAATAGGATACAGTTAAAGAAACATTTCCAAGAGTTAAAAACTCATTTGCTTCATTTAAGTTGAAGTTTGAAATGCCATTTTCACTACATTGCTTTAGGGTAAAAGTTGAATTTATTATAGGTGGATTGTGAACAGCAATTGAAAATTCACCTTTAAGTATTTTCGTAATTCCGCAAATATCAGTTTGTGTAACAACCAGTGAGTAAAGTCCATCTTTAGCAGCGGTTACGTTGGTAAACGTTAGATTTGCAGCGTTTGAAAAAGGTGTTGAAGCATTGTTAAAATACCAATTATAAGTAGCTGTACCAGTTAAAAATTCGGGTGTTACATTAAAATTATCTCCAATACATAAATCTATAGTTTGATCATTTAAAATAGTTGGCGTTAGATTGTCATCCAAACCCGTAATTTCAATTTGAGAAAATATTGAAGCAATAAAAGGAGGCAATCCCTGCGCGGAATTTCTGCCGTTTAAAGAAATTGCATTATGTTGATAATTGCAAGATAATCCATCTTTTTCAGGATTTTCTATAACGCCTAAAAAAGGAATTCCTATGTCATAAGTTTTTGAAAGCGCCCTGTAAATCTTTTGGTCAGGCCCTAATTGTAAACCTCCCCTAAATAAACTTCGTGAGTCAATAATTTCTCTTGAGGCAATAATATCATTAATTAAGGGAGAACTTAAGTTAAATTGGTATAATGTCGAAAAATGATTATTGGGATTGTTATATTCACTATAAATATCACTATTAAAATCATTTGATGCATTCACATATAATTTTTCGCTGTTTGAAGAAAACTCAACGCCATAAGGCCTGTCGGCAGGAGCAATTAAAGGCAAGTTTCTTTGGTTGGTCACTTCCCCTGTAATTGTATTAAAATCATACAATAAAAAGGAATCTGCCACAGATTGTCCGTTGCTGTAATTACTCATGTGGGCAATCGCTAATTTTTTTCCGTCAGGTGATATTTTCAAGTAACCTCTTCTGTCCAAGGCGGAATAAGGCACTGTTGATTTTTTCGGCAAAGAAGCAACACCGGCACTGCTTACTTTGTAGGCATAAAACTCGTTGACAGCGAATGAAATGACCCAAAAAGTTTGACATTCTGCACCTTTTACGGCGGCTACTTTTTCTGTCCATAAATCAGATTTACCTTCGGTTAAGTCGATAGGGCCAGCAATAACATCGCCCAAACCTGCAGCAGTATTCATATCAATTGTGTAATAATTAAATCCGAATTCACCACCGTCTATTTTTGCGCCAACTGTGAAGATATAATAAATAGAGGTGCTGCCGGGTTTTGGAATAATCATGGCAGATTGTGTGCTGGAAGCATTGCCTTTTAATCCGGTTCCATTTGGCATTGGGGTATGCAGCCTGTTCCAAACAGTAGTTCCGTCGGAATAAAAAAGTAAATTCCCATTTGAATCTGAAAAAGACGAACATCCTTCACGCGTATTTAAACTTCCGCTGATTGGAATAGGGGTTCCACTGTTAAAATTTAATCCAGAATTTTCTCCAAAAAACCAAAAATTAGCTTCGCCTTGCGCAAATACACTGAAAGCACTAAAGAGAAACAGTATGGCTATAAAGTTTTTCATTGGAAGAAATTGGTTGCAACATCCAAATATATAAAAAGTTATAGGTTATAAGTTGAAAAGTTAAAAATTTAAGCCAATATTCACTATTTTTGATAACGAAAAATTAATAAAAACCGGTCAACACTAATCAGGGAAGTTCAGTCCAAAAACCGAAGTTTAAGGTTGAAGTTAAAAGTTCAAAAACAACTGTTTACCGCAACTGAAAACTGACAACTCATTTCCCCTTACAAATCCCTTTTTTTAAGCAAAACATAAGAAAGATAAATAAATATGGCTGTCCAAACCAACACAATCACAAGGTCTTTTGGCTGTACCGAAAAATCTTTCGACAAATCTTCGCCCACTTGTTTCGCTACGGTTTTTACGGCGCCCAAACGGGTAAAAGGTTCTTTGATCAAGTTGCTCATCGCCTCCAAAGGGAAAAACTGCATCACTTTGTCTACCATTGTTTCAAATTTCCAGTACAACATTCCCTTGGTAATACTTTCTGCCCAAAACCAAACCAACATCGCTCCAACTGCAAAAGCAGATCTTTTCACCAAAATTCCCAAGAACAATCCGAAGGAGAAAAAAGCAACAAGTTTCACGAAAAAGGCAAATAAATATTCCAAATCTGTGGTGACTATGGAAATTTCATTAAAATCGGAATAGCTGTAACCGAGAATTAAAGACACAATAAACACAAATATGGTTGAAACTAATGCCAGCAAAATAACCGTATAAAATTTGGAAAGCACAAACTCTTTTTTGCTCAACCCGTCAATTAAATTTTGTTTTAAGGTCTTGTTGCTGTATTCATTGGCCATCATAGAAACAATAACCAGCAACAGGAAAAATTTTAAAATAGACGCAATATAGGTGTTGAAATGCCAGATATAAGGGAAATTAAAAATGCCCTGATCGGCCAAATGAAATTTAACGGGGCCAATATCAAATTTTATCGCTGCGATTAAAGCAATGGAAGTGAGCAAAATAAAATAAATGAAGACCAAAACCCTGCTTGCCCTGTTGTATTTTAATTTATGTATTTCTATATTTAACAATCGTAGCATGACTTAAATTTTGTTGGTTAACGTTAAAAATTGTTGTTCTAAACTTGGTTTTCGCTTCACCAAATGCGACAATACAATGCCGTTTTGAAATAAATAGCTGTTAATTTCTGAAGCTGAAACAGGTTTGTTTAAGGTGGCAATTATTTTATCGTCTTCTGTTTTAATGGAGGCAATTCCTTCAAATTTTGTGAGCAATTCAATTAATTTTTCACTTTCTGCATTAACCTTAAGCTCTAAAAGTCCATGAGAAGCCACCATTTCATCAACGGTTCCTGAATATAATTTAATGCCGTTTCTAATTACCACTACGTGTGAACACACTTTTTCAACTTCATCCAATAAATGTGATGCCAATAAAATGGTGGTTCCGTTTTGGGCAATATCTTTAATAATCACCCTAATTTCGTGAATTCCCTGTGGATCTAGTCCGTTGGTGGGTTCATCCAAAATTAATATTTCAGGATCGTTCAATAATGCAGATGCAATCGCCAGCCGTTGTTTCATTCCCAAGGAAAAGGTCGAAAATTTGCTGTTTCTGCGTTCGTATAAATTGACGATTTTAAGTTTTTCCTCAATTTTGACAAAAGGGATTTCTTTTATTTTACAAACCAATTTTAAGTTTTGAATGGCGGTCATATACGGATAAAAATTAGGCCGCTCAATAATGGCGCCCACTTTTTTAAGTGCCTGATGCGTGGTTAAATTTCCGTCGTACCAGCTAAAACTTCCCGATGTTTTGTTCACAACATTTAAAATAATGCCAAGCGTGGTCGATTTTCCGCTGCCGTTGGGGCCGAGAATTCCATAAACATTGCCCTTTTTAATGTCAAAAGACAAATCATTTACTGCGTGAATGGAACCAAATTTTTTATGGAGGTTTTTTAAGGAGAGGATAGTTTCCAAATTTTTGTTGTTTAGTATGAATTTTAGACGTTTATTAACAATATTTGTTACGGCAATATACTAAATTTGGCGCTTACCATTTATTTTTATGAAGGAAGAAAAATTAATGTCGCGAAAAAAACCGAGTTATCCCATTAACAATCAGTTGTATGCGTATTTAACGGAATACAACAGGAATATTAAAATTCCGATTTTTTATGACGATTTGCTTCGCTTTGCAGGCGGTATTTCCGTGTATGATAAAAAAGGGGAAGATACCTTATGGATTAGGGTGTATTACTCTGACCATGAACGAGATGAAATTGATTTAAGCCTGAAACGCATGTACATTATTTTACATGGCGACGGAAGCGAGGACTCTGTTTCATTTTTAAACGTTGACGCTATAGACTATTGTACTTTTGGAAATTCAAAGCCTTTCAGGGTTAAAATCAGGAATATTTTAAACGACAATCATACCTATATTTATATCAAAAAAGCGGATGCTTCAAGGGTGTACGGTCTCGAATTGGAACATATCCTGTCGCCCAACAATATTAACTTTTTGGTTTATAAAGACACCTTGATTGAGGAGCACGTATTGGGCGTTCCCGGCGATAGTTTTATTGAGGAAAATCTTAAAAATGTGTCGGCCAGCGGTAAAAAAAGATTGTCGAAAGAGTTTGTAAAATTTAACGAACGCTGTGTAATCCGCTTGTTGGGCGATATGCGTGCCTATAATTACGTAATCGTGGCTTCGTACGATTTTGACCAAGTTGAATATAGAATTCGTGCGATGGATTTCGACCAGCAATGTTATGAAGGAAATCTAAAAGTCTATTTTCCACAGTATTTTAAAGAAAATTATCCGTTTGTTAAAATGGTTGCCGATAACCTTCAAAAGGAATCTGTGGAGCAATATAAAAAAGAAGAACGTTCGGCAATTGCAAGAAGATTTAGGGGCGCACACACCAGAATAAACAGTTTGTTGGATTGTATGGCAAACGACTCTATTTCAACGCCTGAGAAAATTCAGCAGCTAAAAATGGATTTGGTGAAATACACCAACGACAAAAATTTTAAGAAATGTAAAACAATGGGAGATATATTAAAAGTTGGATTTGATTTTGTGGTGAGGAATTACGAAAATGTGAATACCTATATTATCCGTTAAAAAGCCCCCTAACCCCCGAAGGGCAATGTCATTAAGTTAAGGAATAATTAAATAAAAACCATTGGGTTACGAACCAAAAATTGGTTCTTTGTAATTGCAAAAAAACCTAACCCAATGA
>PHDE01000125.1 GCA_002842505.1 Bacteroidetes bacterium HGW-Bacteroidetes-3
TGGACGACAAAAGGGCGATGCTGATTGAAAAAATAAAGAATGTAATTATTGATATGGTCCATCATTCCGAAGAAGCCATCAAAATAAATTTTTCCGATTTTTTAAGCGAAAAATTAAATCACGATTACACCTATCTGGCAAATTTATTTTCAGAAGTGCAAGGAACCACCATTGAGCAATTTATCATCGTACATAAAATTGAACGCATTAAAGAATTGATTATTTATGGCGAATTAAACATTACGGAAATTGCCTGGAAAATGAACTACAGCAGTGTGGCGCATTTATCCAATCAGTTTAAAAAAGTTACCGGACTCTCCCCTTCCCATTTTAAACAAATGAAAGATAAAAGAAGAAGTCCGATTGAAGAAATTGGAAACCTGTAAAGCAGGTTGTCAAATGTTCTTAACAAAAATTAAAATCAGTCACTTTTTTAAAAGTACCAAAACATAAATGGAACCTCAAATCATAAATAATTCTCAATACGACAGAAGCTTAATAGAAGCAAGCTTAGATCCATTTGTTACCGTTAGCTTGGAAGGCAAGATAACAGACGTTAATGAGTCGTTCATTAAAGTTACAGGTATTTCAAGAATAAATTTGATCAACACAGATTTTTCAGCTTATTTTACTGATATAAATAAAGCCAAAAAATACTATCTCCAAGTTTTTGAAAAAGGTTTTGCGGTAGATTATCCGCTTACCATAAAACATCAAAATGGAAATTTAACTGATGTCTCCTTTAATGCCTCCGTTTATAAAGACCCTCTTGGAAATATTCTCGGAGTTTTTGCGGTTGCACGAGATGTTTCTACCCAAAAATGGGCTATTGATTTAAAAAAAGCCAACAAAGAACTGGCTTTTCAAAATGATGAAAGAGGAAAACGGGCTAAAGAGCTAATCGTTGCGAACGAAGAATTGGCTTTTCAAAATAATGAGAAGGGAAAACGGGCAGAAGAATTGGTAATTGCCAACAAAGAACTGGCATTTCAAAATGATGAGAAAGAAAAACGAGCTGCTGAATTGGTGATTGCCAATGAAGAATTGGCTTTTCAAAATGAAGTAAAAGAAAAAAGGGCGGCTGAGTTAATTATTGCCAATGAAGAATTGGCTTTTCAAAATGATGAGAAAGAAAAACGCGCTGCTGAATTGGTCATTGCCAATGAAGAACTGGCATTTCAAAATAATGAGAAGGAAAAACGGGCAGAAGAATTAAGTGTTGCCAACAAAGAGCTCGCATTTCAAAATAATGAAAAGGAAAAACGTGCAGATGAATTGGTTATTGCCAACAAAGAATTGGCTTTTCAAAATGAAGAAAAAGGAAAACGGGCAGAAGAGTTGGTTATAGCCAACAATGAATTGGCCTTTCAAAACGATGAAAAAGGAAAACGGGCGGAAGAATTGGTAATTGCAAACAAAGAGCTCGCCTTTCAAAATGATGAGAAGGGAAAACGTGCAGATGAGTTGGTCATTGCAAACAAAGAGCTCGCCTTTCAAAACGATGAAAAAGAAAAGCGAGCAGCCGAATTGGTGATTGCCAATGAAGAACTCGCCTTTCAAAATGAAGTTAAAGAAAAAAGAGCTGCTGAATTGGTGATTGCCAATGAAGAATTGGCTTTTCAAAATGACGAGAAAGAAAAAAGGGCGGCCGAATTGGTGATTGCCAATGAAGAACTGGCATTTCAAAACGACGAAAAAGAAAAACGGGCAGAAGAATTAGGCATTGCCAACAAAGAACTGGCTTTTCAAAACAATGAGAAAGAAAAACGGGCAGCCGAATTGGTGATTGCCAACGGAGAACTTGCTTATCAAAATGAAGTAAAGGAAAAACGGGCGGCTGAATTGATCATTGCCAATGAAGAATTGGCTTTTCAAAATAAAGAAAAAGAAAAACGAGCAAATGAGCTGATTATTGCCAACGAGAAACTTGTATTTCAAACAAAAGTAAAAGAAAAACGTTCTGCCGAGTTGGTTATTGCCAATGAAGAACTTGCCAAACAAAATATAGAATCAGTAAAACAAGGAATTGCCAATAAAGAGCTTGAAGCTTACAACCTCGACATAAAATTAGATTCTCAATATTCCCTTAGCCTTATTGAAGCGAGTCTTGACCCTTTGGTTACCATTAGTTCTGCAGGTAAAATTACCGATATGAATGAGGCTTTAACCAATATTACCGGACTTACTAGGGAAGAATTGACAGACACTGACTTTCTGGATTATTTTACGGAACCACAAAAAGCACGCGGCGTTTACCAGGAAGTATTTGCAAATGGATCTGTTACCAATTCTCCACTTACGCTTCGCCATAAAAATGGCAAACTTACCGATGTTTTATTCAACGGATCGGTTTATAAAGATGATGACGGAAATGTAGAAGGTGTTGTTATTGTTGCGCGTGATGTTACGGAGCAAAAAAGAATTGCAAGCGAACTGAACGAAGCCATGATATTTGCAGAAATGGCAACGGCCATCGCTGAAGAAGCAAAAATCAAAGCCGAAAAAGCCACACAAATTGCGGAAGATGCCATGAAAGCAAAACAGCAATTTTTATCGAATATGAGCCACGAAATTAGAACCCCGATGAATGCCATTATCGGTTTTACAAAAGTGGTTTTAAAAACAGAATTAACGCCAAAACAAAAAGAATATTTAAAAGCCATAAAAATAAGTGGTGATGCGCTAATTGTGCTTATTAACGATATCCTCGATTTGGCAAAAGTGGATGCAGGAAAAATGACATTTGAGCAAATACCGTTTAGAATGGCTTTATCCATCTCGGCCATGCTTCATTTGTTTGAACCTAAAATTCAGGAAAAAAATTTAAAATTGGTAAAAGAATACGACGATAACATACCCGATGTTTTGGTCGGGGATCCCGTGCGATTACACCAAATTATTATGAATTTGGTAAGTAATGCCGTCAAATTCACCACAAAAGGAAAAATTACCGTGGGCGCTAAATTGCTTTCTGAAGATGAGCAAAAAGTAACCATAGAATTTTCAGTCTCGGATACCGGAATTGGTATACCCGAAAATAAAATAGACAGAATTTTTGAAAATTTTCAACAGGCTTCCAGCGGCACATCGCGTTTGTATGGAGGAACAGGATTGGGCTTGGCCATTGTAAAACAATTAATAGAACCGCAAGGCGGAAGTATTTGTGTAACAAGCAAAGTCAATGAAGGCTCTAATTTTTGCTTTATTTTAGATTTTCAAAAAACAAAAGCTGATGCTGATTTAGACATGGAACTCATAGATATTGATACGGAATTAACCAATATTAAAGTATTGGTAGTTGAAGACATTCCACTTAACCAATTACTGATGAGAACCTTATTGGACGATTTTGGATTTGAATGCGATATCGCAGGCAATGGCAAAATAGCCATCGAAAAAATGCAAACCAAAAATTATGATCTTATTTTAATGGATTTGCAAATGCCTGAAATGAACGGGTTTGAAGCCACGGAATACATTAGAAACAACATGAAATTATCCTTGCCAATTATCGCTTTAACAGCCGATGTCACCACCGTTGACTTGGCAAAATGCAAAGCTGTGGGCATGGACGATTATATCGCAAAGCCAGTTGACGAAAGATTATTGTACAGTAAAATGGTAAGTTTTTTAAAAAAGACTCCGATTACAATAAAACCGGAAGTGCAGGAATTGGCTAAGGTCGTAAAAATTAAATGCACCAACTTAAATTATTTGAATGTCCGTACCAAATCCAATCGGGTACTGATGATGGAAATGATTTCACTTTATCTGGAACAAACGCCGCCTTTAATTGGCGCAATGAAACAGAGTATGCTTGATAAAGATTGGAAATCGTTGCAGGCAACCGTACATAAATTAATCCCTTCATTTTCCATCATGGGCATTAGTGCCGATTTTGAAAATATGGCAAGACAGGTTCAAGAATATGCAAGCACACAACAACAAACCAACGGTATCTCAGACATGGTTTTGCAACTTGAAAAAGTTTGTTTGCAGGCCTGCGAGGAATTAAAAGTTGAATTTAATGCAATTAAAAACAATAAATAATGAATAATGAGAATAAGATAAAACTTTTTTTGGTTGATGACGATGCTTTTTACTTGAAGTTATTAGAAATTGAATTTCTTCAGCATGGCGATTTTGATATAGAAACTTACGCAACAGGTGAATTGTGCATGGAAAATTTATCACACAATCCAGATGTGATTATTTTGGATTATTACCTGGATGGCGTGGACAAAAATGCGATGAACGGCATAGAAACCTTAGACAAAATAAAAGTCATAAATCCCGATCTTCCTGTGGTAATGTTGTCATCACAAGATAAAATAGACATTGCCATAAGCTGTATGCATCACGGTGCATTTGATTATGTGGTAAAAAGCGAAACTGCCTTCATAAGATTACAAAAAATTATTACCGCCATTTTTGAATTCAAAAAAATTGAAAAACAATTGAATTGGTATATGGAAAGAATGTAATACCGAAGTTCCATCAAACAAGGCATCAAAACACAAAAGCCCGTTTCAATAAGAATCGGGCTTTTGTGTTTTATGTCACTTTATAATCACAAATATTTCGGCTAAATTTAAAAAGACCCTCTCAATATTTTGAAACACAATTGGCATAATGTGTGAATCATATAACTTATTCGCAAAATTATGTAACACATTCTTGTCCAAAACTTTTCATCTTTACATTGTAGTTTTAGCAGTGATTATTTGATAAAAATTTCACCTAAAATATAAAAATAAATAAAGAAACATTTAAATTTTAAAAAATGAGAAAATTAATTTTAACACTATCATTGGCATTAATTTCAGCGGTTGGTTTCAGCCAAAATCCTTTAGGAGTAGGACAAAACCAAGTAAATGTTGGTGTTGGGCTGTCAGAACATGGCGTTCCTATTTATGTAGGGATAGATCACGGCATTAGTCGGGATTTAACATTAGGCGGTGAATTATCCTATCGATCTTTTAATGACAATGAGAATAACTTTCGTTATAAACATAATGTTATAGGTATTTCAGGTAATTTAAACTATCACTTTAACAATGCCTTAAATATGAGTAATGAATGGGATTTTTATGTAGGCCCAAATTTAGGATACTATTCTTATTCCTCAAATTATGATGGTTTTGACGGCAGATATAATTCAGAAGTAGGCGTTGGAGCCCAAATTGGTTTCAGATATTATTTGTCAAATTCAGTTGGTTTAAATCTTGAATTCGGTGGCGGAAACGCTTTTTCAGGAGGAAAATTTGGACTAACCTTTAAATTATAACTCCTATAAATTGAACTAAAACATTGGTTGTTTAGACTGAATAACAGCCTAAATTTCCAATGTTTTTTTTTGCGTTAAGGATTGCCCTTCGACTGCGCTCAGGGTAAACATGTTTGAGCTCTTTTTTAGCAGTTTTTCACCGCTAAAAAAAGCGAGTAACGATAGCCTGACCCTTGTGGTAACGCCAAAATAATTATTATTTTATTTTACAGACCGAATCAGAATTTAGACTTATTAAATAAACCTTAAAACTTAAAAAAATGAATTTAAAAAGAATCTTTGGGGCATTGCTTACCGCCCTTGGAATTGGTGGTTTAATTTATACTGCCGTATTATTTGTGAATAGTTCCAACAGCAATTATGCCATTAAAACCTTAATAGTCTTTGGCGTACTCGGTATTGTGTTTTTTGCTGCTGGCATTAATCTTATTCGCACAACGAAAGACGAAGCATAACAAATATGTGTATTTGACAGGATCTTTATAATAGCAAATGCTAAAAACAGCACCCCTTTCAGTAATTTAAATTTACAAATCAATTTCATTATATAACCAAACTATTATGAAAAATCAGGATAAAAACAAAAAAGAACGGGCTTCAAATTTGATCATTGCGAATAAAGAAAATGCCTATCAGTTGGCTGATGCCAGTAAAGCTGTCTCCTTCAAAAAAGATAAAAAGGGCAAACATTTGGATGCGCTTATCTCTTCAAATGTTGACAATGCCTTGGCACTAGACCTTGCTGCAAATAAGGAACTTGCCACGCAAAACAAAGAGAAAACGAAACAAACAGAAGCTTTAATAACAGCAAATGAAAAAGCGGTTGAAAGTGATAACCTAAAATCGGCTTTTTTGGCCAATATGTCTCACGAAATAAGGACGCCAATGAACAGTATTTTAGGGTTTGCCGATTTATTAAAAGAACCTGAACTTCATGGTGATAAACAACAAAAATATATAAAAATTATTGAGAAAAGCGGGGCACGTTTGCTCAACACCCTCAATGATATTGTTGATATGTCGAAAATACATGCGGGTGTTGTGAAGGTTAATCTTAAGGAGACAAACATTAACAAGCAAATCGAAAATATTTACAAATTCTTCAAACCCGAGGCTGAAAGCAAAGGAATAAGGTTTTCTTTTAAAAACAGCCTTCCTAAAAAAGAAGCGTTTTTTCTTACAGACTGTGAAAAAATATATACCGTTCTTTTCCACCTTGTCAAAAATGCCATTAAATATACCAAAGAGGGTTCCGTAGAAATTGGTTATGGCGGAACAACTTCTTCGACATGGAGAAACGAATTGTTATTTTTTGTAAAAGATACCGGTGTTGGAATCCCAAAAAACAGGCAAAATGCCATATTTGAAAGTTTTACACAGGCCGATATTTCAGGTAAATTGGCACTAGACGGCAATGGCTTGGGTTTGTCTATAACCAAAGCTTATGTTGAGTTTCTTGGCGGTAAAATTTGGACGGAAAGCGATGAAGGGAAAGGCGCTAAATTTTATTTCTCCCTTCCCTATCGGATTGATCTTAAAGAAAAAACAGTATTATGTTAACAATGCCAATTTCAAGCAAAGTATTTTTTAAAAAGAACTAAATATTAAACATTAATGTTCCAAACAAAATAGAAAAACAAAGCAATAAATCCTTTCATCTAAAAGTAACGAATATGAGAAAAATACTTACCCCATCATTACTTATCATTCTAATAATTGGATGCATTAGTTTTCCTGCAATTTTGTTTGTAAATTTAAACAGCGGAGAATTTGTAACCGAAGCACTCATTATTTTTGGCACTCTTGGGCTGATATTTTTTATTACGAGCCTAAGCCTTATAAGGAAAATTAAAGACAAACCATAAAGCGATCATTAAGCAACAGATTATAAATTTAACAGCAACAAACCAAATAAAATAATAAAATTATGAAAACAAAAACTATAGGAATCGTACTTTCCATCATAGGAATACTGATGATCATTTATACAGGTTTCAATTATGTAACCACCGAAAAAGTGGTGGATTTAGGCCCGATGCATATGAGCATGGAAAGAAATCACCCCGTTCAATGGTCACCAATTGTTGGTGCGGTATTGTTGGTTGGAGGCATTATTTTGGTAGTTATGGACAGAAAAAAGTTATAAGTTTTGAACTTTAAGTTTTAAGTTGTGAGTTTTGAGTTCAATTTTTAATTATTTAATCTATAATTGTTAATTGTGGCTATATTATAAAAATTACAGCATTTACTAAAGCTGAATTAGAATTGAATTTTGCTTTAACGGATAGCTGCGTTAGCAACTGCAGCCCTTCGTCTCCGCCTGCCTGCCGGACAGGCAAGCTCAATATAAACTCATCTTTTTTGAGGTTTTTTCACTAAAAAAAGATTACTTCACCACTATTTTATTTTCATAGGAGTTCAGTGAACCATGTTTGAAACGAAAGGAGAGACCCTTGTGGTAACGTCCAAAATATTTTAACGTCCCTTGCTATTGTTTATAAAATTTAGCCTTAATTGTTAATTATTCATTTTTAATTGTTAATTATCAATTTGATAATGTGTGAATTGTGTAACTATTTATAATAATTGTGTAACCCATTTCAAAATTAAAGAAGTCACCTTTGACCTATCAATAACTGGGACAACTAAGCCACAGTTTAAATATCATCATAATGAAACTAAATAATATAACCCCGATGGCAGCAATGCTATTATTCGTATTAATTGGAATTGGAAGTTGCACAAACGACCAAGACGCAGATTTAACAGCCCAAAAAGATTCTTATGTTTTAGGCAAAGAAATTTCTTTTGAACAATCAAAAGGTTCAGAATTAAAAACAGTAAACTTAGGAGTTGCCGGTGACTTCGTAATTTTGTCAAAAACAGGAATTACCAGTGTTTATAAATCTTCTATCACCGGAGACATAGGAACTAGCCCAATCACTGGTGCTGCAATGGTCGTAAATTGTACAGAAGTAACAGGTTCAGTATTTTCAGTAGATGCTGCCGGTCCTGCTTGTAAAACCACAAGTGCCACCATGTTAACTTCAGCCATTGGCGATATGCAAACCGCATACACTGACGCAGCCGGAAGGTCAAATCCAGATTATTTGAACTTAGGCGCAGGAACTATTGGCGGAAAAACACTTTTACCAGGTCTTTACAAATGGTCAAGTTCTGTAAATATCCCAACAGATATCACCATTTCAGGTAGCCCAACAGATATCTTTATTTTTCAAATTGCAGGAACACTAAAAATGAGTTCTTCAGTAAGAGTTACTTTAGAAGGCGGTGCCCAAGCAAAAAATATTTTCTGGGTTGTGTCTGATGCAGTTACTTTTGGAACAACAAGTCATTTCGAAGGAAACATTTTAGGGCAAACAGGAATCAATATGCAAACTGGTGCCACCATGAATGGAAGAATGTTGGCCCAAACAGCAGTAACCTTACAAATGAATACGGTTAACAAACCAGAATAATAAATACAACCGGAACCCCAAGAAAAAGGCTGTCTGAAAAGACGGTCTTTTTTTGTGCCCATCTCAATTTTCTTTAAAAAAGTTTTTTATGGATACCTGCAAAACATCCTTTTGCATAAGAAAGCCAAACTTATTTCTGATAAACCAAAAAATTATCAAGACACATTCATCAAACATCTAAATTATTATTCATTTTTTAATTGTCAATTCCCCTTTCGGGGGTTAAAGGGCTTTTCAATGTGTGAATCATGTAACTTCAATAAATAGTTATGTAACCCTATCCAAAATAGAGGAACATATCTTTGCATTGTGAATTTTTTTCACTTTAAAAGTGACCAATTTTGAAATGATCACCAACAGTAAAAAATACATTTAAAAATATTGATTTAATGGTAGGGTTTTCTCCCTACTGCTTGTTATGTAACATGTATGGTAATAATTTATCTATAAATGGATTATAAACAATTAAATAAATTTTAAGTAAGAAAGTATATCATACATGTTAATATTTTTTTCTCGATGAAGAATATTGGCTTTTTCACTTAAAATTATTTAATTAAAAATTTAATAAAATGAAATTATTAAAAAATTTATTGGCAACACTTGCGATAGCATCCGTTGTTTTAATGTCAAGTTGTACAAGTGATGAAGGCATCACAACAAATCAATCAGATGTAAATCTTGATGCGGCAGGACTTACAGAAACATTCCCTGCCAATCTTGCAGATACTGTCGCTGTTAATCCGTTAATAGTTGTAAATTTCAAAAGCACTGCCAATCCTGCAGAAGTGTCAGCATCAATTTTATCCTTGAAACAGGGAACAACATCAATTCCCGGAACAGTCACTTTTTCAGGAACAACAGCTATTTTTAAACCGGAAACTTACCTGGCTCCAAATTCACAGTTTACGGCGACAATCGTAACCAATCTAAAGGATGGTTCGTCCAAGGATCACGAAACGGAGCATTCATGGACATTCAGAACAGGCAACCATCATCATCAAAAAGCATTTTCTGTTGTTTCAGTAACTCCATTGAATAGTGCAACTGATATTGCATTTGACATCCATCCCACTATTACATTCAGTAGGAAAATGGAATCAAAAATGATTGAATCTGTTGATTTTAAGCTAAATAAAGGAACATCAGTTGTTGAGGGATCATTAACCTATTCCGACAAAACCGCCACTTTTATTCCAACAAGCAATTTAGAAGCCAATACCTTATATACCGGTACTATTAAAATTAATTCTAATAATGAAGATAATGATGATAATGATGACCATTATTATGAAGAAAATGAAGATCATAGTGATGATGAAGGAGATGATAATGAAGATCATCAATCAATGAATACTTTTATCTGGAGCTTTACTACAGGTGGAGATGGCGTTATTGCAGATGTTACCCCGCCAACGGTGTTATCGGTAGTTCCTGCAAATAACGCTACATCAATAGCTATTAACAGCAATGTTACGGCAACTTTCAGCGAAGCTATGGATGCAGCAACAATTTCCACCGCA
>PHDE01000126.1 GCA_002842505.1 Bacteroidetes bacterium HGW-Bacteroidetes-3
TAAACCAACAAGGCGAGGTTTTGGAGAGCAAAAATATTTTCATTAAAAATGGTACTGGAGCAGGCGATTTTTTTGTAGCTGAAGATTATAGTTCCGGTAATTATTTCATTCAAGGATATACAAATTTTATGATGAATTTTGGAAGAGAAAATGTCTTCCTTCAAGAAATAAAAATTATCAACCCTTCAGAAAAAAAGCAAATTAACCAAGAACAATCTACAAATACGTATGATATTCAACTATTTCCGGAAAGTGGTTATTTATTGGAAGATACTCAAAATACTATTGGTATTAAAGTACTCATTAATGGAAGAGGATTCCCATATTCCGGAAAATTAATCAATAATAAAGGTGAAGAAATCACCACTTTTATTGGAAATTCTGTTGGAATGAGTCGTTGTAATTTTAACTATTCAAAGGGTGAAACCTATACCTCTTTTATAGAAATAAATGCTACTACGCAAAAAGTTCAACTGCCAAAGGCAAAAGCAACAGGTATTATTTTTAGTTTGGACAATGTAACTTCAAAAGATTTTGTAAAACTCACATTAAAAACAAATGACGCATCAATTGTTTCACTAAATAAGGATTCTTTAGCGTTATTATTCTACAGAAATAACACTATAACTGAAGCAGTAAACTTATCCCTTAAAAACAGGGATAAAACTACGCAAGAATTGTTTTTTGACAAAAATAGAATGTTACACGGTGTTAACGTAGTAACACTTTTTAGGAATAATCAGCCAATTGCAGAACGTAAATTTTTTATAGACAAACCAACAGAAGAAACAGCAGTTCTTGTAAAGAAATTAAAAACTGAAAATGATTCTATTAATTTTAAAATCAGTACCCTAAATTCAAATTTTGAGCCAGTTCAATCACAATTAAGTATTTCCATACTTCCGGAAGAAGCCAAATCATTCCATGAAAATCAACATATAAAAAGCGCCTTCTTATTGACTCCTTATGTAAAAGGTGAAATTGAAAACCCATCTTATTATTTTCAAAATAGAAATCCCAAAACAATTGAAAATTTAGATGTATTGCTCTTGAATCAAGGTTGGTCAGCCTATACTTTAGAAGAAAAAATAAAAGAGATTAATCCTAAAAAGAAAATTGATTTTGAAAGCGGATTTACCATTAAAGGTGATATAAATAAAATTCCTAAAGGCTATGATATTGGAATGTTATCAAAAAACAATAGACTTGCTGCTTTTAGTAAATTTGATAACAATAAAGAGTTTGCTTTTGAAAATGTGTTTGCTTATAAAAATGAATCAGCAAAAATAGCATTAATAAAGAAAGGAGAATTGTTGGTGAAACCTTTTCAAGTGCGTTTTTTAGAAATTGATAAAAAGAATGAAAATTACAAGTCCTTAATTCCAAGATATAATGAGCCAATTCAAATTGTAAAAAATTCACAAGTTGCGATTTCCGAAAATCTAAACATTTCAAATTTTACGGGATACCCAAAAATGGAAGTGCTAGACCAAATAATGCTAAAAACAGTTGTTTCAAAAAAAGTAAAAACTATATACGATAGAGAAAATGAAATAGCACATAAACATAATGTAATTGCGGCTGATTTTTATCAAAATAAAAAAGTGACAGAAAGTATGGAAACAACGTTTCAAACAGTATTTGACTACTTTATGTCATTAGGTTATATTAAACACATGAATACTGATAATTACTTTATTTCTCTTAGAAATGCACGAGTTACATTATATGGAAAAAATCAAAACCCAGATAATACATATCCTCCAAAAATTTATTTAGATGGTGTAAATTTATCTCGATATGAAAGGGTTGAATTGATGCAGGAATTAAAAGAATTAAGCATGAAAGATATAGATGAAATTTTAATTAATAAATCAGGAGCAGGCGGTGGTATAGATGGTTCTGGAGGCATTATTAAAATTTATCGTAAAAAAGGAAATCATCAATATTTTGAAGAAGAAGAAGGTGAAAATTTATATGAAGAGCTTTTATTGCTTACTGGTTTTGATAGAGCCAATGATTATTACAAACCACAATACAATATTTATACCGAAGATGCTTATAACTGGTCGGAAATTGACTGGAAAAATAATCTTCAAACTAATGAAAAGGGGGAAGTTTTTATGAAAATACCAACAAATGAGTTTTCTAACGAATTTCAATTTATTATCAATGGGTTTTCTGAGAATGGATTACTATTTAATGATAAATATGATACTGGTAAAAAACCAATGGAATAGTAATGTTAAAACTCAACTATTTTATCGGGAGTGACTGTCATCTCAAAAGTTTTTCTTTCCCGACCTTTTTGCCTTCCCACTCTTTTACACGAAGGCTTGCATAAACTTTGATTTGCCTTGGGACGGTTTTCATCCTTGGAAGGAGGTGTGGAACTGTTACGGCTGTCCTTGGGATTCCCATATTTAGCCAAGCATTCCTTTAAAAAAGCATCCTCCTTTTTCAGGATGGCAACTTCTTTCTTCAAAGATTTTAAACACCCTATGATTTCTTCTATTTTCAGGCCAGCTAAGTACAAAAGAAAAAAATCCCCCCCTAGTGGATATATCGGATCAAATTGTGCCAGTGATATCGGTTTGTTAGTGCCAGTGATATCGGTTTGAATTGTACCACTTTTGTGGTTCATTTAAAATCATAACGTTTCTATTTGTGCCAGTGATAACGGTTTGAATTGTGCCACTTTTGAAAGATCAAGTATAAACTATTAAATCGACGGTAATATATAAGGAAAAGTAAATGTGGTAAACAATTGATTTCTGTCATATTAGTCTTTTATCTTTTTTCTATATTCTTTCGTCTGGTTAATAGTGTAAATCCAATTACTATGCGGCATGAATGCAAGTTTTTTTTCATGTCTTTATGACATGAAATAGAATGCCTATATTTGACACTGATTAATTACAAAGATTGAAGCGGTGATGAACGGTAATTTGGACGATTTTATCAAAGCCTATTTAATGCAACAAGGACAAAAAGAAACCAAAAATGAATTGTAATGACAAATAAAATTGATACGGTAATTTTTGATTTAGGAGGTGTTTTGGTGGATTGGAGAGCAGAATATTTGTACCGAAAAGTATTTAACGGCAATGAAAAAAAAGTGCAGTGGTTTTTAAGCAAAATATGCACCAGTTCTTGGAATGCCGAGCAAGACGGCGGAAGAACCATTGAAGAAGCGGAAAATATAAAAATTGCGGAATTTCCTGAACATGAAGATTTAATTCGCTTATACTACAACCAATGGCACCAAATGTTTTCTGGACCTATTGAAGAAAATGTGACATTATTCAAATCCTTAAAAGCTTCCGGAAACTATAAAATTTATGCCTTAACAAACTGGAGCGCCGAAAGATGGGACAAAGCGTTGCAATTATTTCCGTTTTTTAATTATTTTGATGGCGTGGTGGTTTCCGGACAAGAAAAAATGCGCAAACCATCGCTTGAAATCTATGAATTAATACTGAATCGATTTCAAATAAGTCCGGAAAAAGCAATTTTTATTGACGATAACGAAGAAAATGTGACTGCTGCAAAAACTTTAAAAATACACGGAATTCATTATAAATCGCCCCAACAACTGCTGAAAAATTTGCAGTCCTGTCAGCTCATTTTCTAAACTTTTAAGATTAATGCCACAATTTTCATAATAAATAGCATTTTTTATTAGACAAAGCGTTGTTTATTAACAATAATTTGTATTTTTACCTCTGTGAAAAATGATGTTTTTTGTTAAATTAACGAATAAATAAAGCTATGAATTTTAAAATAAGTTTTTTTCTATGAGAAGACTATTATTATTAACGCTAATGGTATTTACCCCAATACTCATTTTTAGCCAAAAGAATAATAACCCCACCTATACCATTACCGGAAAAATAATTGATGCCATTTCAAAAAAACCATTGGAAGACGCCACCATTATTTTTAAAAGTATCGATTCCAATCACGTCAAATTTGGAGGTATTACCAACCAAAAAGGCAATTTCTCCATAGATGTTGAAAAAGAAATTTATAGCGTTTCTGTTGAATTTATTTCGTACGAAACAAAATATCTGAACATTTCTGAAATTACCCGAAATTTAAATTTGGGGATTATTGAAATGGAACTGGATACAGAAATTCTTGGCGAAGTTGAAATTGTGGGCGAAAAAAAAGCGGTAGAGTTTAAACCCAATAAAATTGTTTTTAATGTTGAAAAGGACATTTCATCCGCAGGAAGCACAGCAACAGATATTTTAAACAATATCCCATCTGTTTCAGTTGACCCCGATGGAGAAATTACCTTAAGAGGACAAGGAAATGTTACAGTGATGATAAATGGAAAAATTTCTTCCATGACCAAATCAGAAGCCTTAAAATCAATTCCAGCCGGTTCCATAGAAAAAATTGAGGTCCTTGCAAATCCTGGCGCAAAATACAAAGCTTCTGCTTCAAGCATTATCAACATCATCTTAAAAAAAGGAAAAGACGAAGGATTAAATGGCTCAATAACAGCTACTGGAGGCTATAAAGATTATTCGGGAGGCTTAATTACGCTCAACAATAAATCAAAAAAAATAAATTTCTTTACAAATGTTTCTTATTTTCACAGAAACCCCATTAAAATGGCAAAATATGACAATGAGTATTTTCAGAATGGGACAACCACTGCTTTTTTAAAGGAAAATAGTGAAATTGACAGTAAGGACAATGTTTTTTATAGCACCATTGGCGCAGAATTTTATCTGACTCCCAAAACAACGCTCACAACCAGCGTAAATTATTCGAACATCAATAACGACAGCCAAACATTAACCACTTCCGATTTTTTTGACGCTTCAAAAACAAAAACATCGGATAACACCAGAAATTATTTCAGAAAATTAGATGACGAAATTGTGGAGCTTGTTGTTGATTTTGAACATAATTTTAATAAAGAAGGTCAAAAATTAACTTCCTCGGTTACGTACACCAACGATAAAGAAAACTATAACAATACTGTTGTAAACACCAATTCAAATTTTATAAATGAAGAATTTACAGAAAATAATAAGTTAGAAAATACCATTATTGATGTACAATTTGCAAATCCTATAAAAAATAATTCAACAATTACCGTTGGCTATAATGCTGAAATTGGAAAAATTCCTTTTATCCACAGTGATTTATTGACTTCAAAAGAAATTAACTACGCAGAAGATACGCACGCCGCATTTTTGGATTTTGAGCATGAAAGTGAGAAAACATATTATGGAATTGGCGTAAGGGCAGAATTTGTTACCCTAAAAGTTGATTATAACTATTTGACCGTAAAACAGAATAAACATTTCGACAATTTATTTCCCTCGGCGGCTTTTGTTTATTCAATAAGTGACACAAAAAGAGTTAGATTATTTTACAGCAGAAGAACGCAAAGACCCGGTTTTTATCAATTACAGCCTTTTGAGCAAAAATTTAGCGAAACTTCCTCATTTAAAGGAAATGAAAATTTAGATCCAATAGAATTGGATAATTTCAGTCTTTCTTATGTTTACAACGGAAATAAAATAATTTTTTCGCCGTCTTTTACCTTTCAAAAATGGAATAATGTTTTTGAATATGCAACCTACGACACAGGAGAATTAGTTAATGGCGTGAATAAAATTATGACTACGCCATTTAATGTTGGCGCGTTAGATTATTATAATTTGAATTTATCTACCACCTATAAAGTCTCCAAAGCTTTAAATTTTACAAGTAACATTGAATTTAGCCGCATAGACCAAACCGGTACTTTAGAAATCATCAATAACAGTAACCAAACCATACAAAAAGATTATAACCATGCCGATTCAAATGGTTCTTTTAGTTTGCTGACACAATTAAAAATACCCAAATTATTTGATTTTCAAGTAAATGCAAAACATTATCTAATTTCAAAAGGTGCCTATTCCACCAGAAAAGCTTATACTTATGCCAGTGCAGCCATCAATAAAGATTTGTTTAACAAAGATGCTTCCATCAGTTTAACGGTTGATGATATTTTTAAATCTTCAAAGACAGACAGAGACAGGTTTGACACCAATTATTTTTCAAAAAGTTTGATTGAAAATAGATACCGAACTATATTGCTTTCTTTTACTTACCGGTTTAACCAAAGCAAAAAAGACCGGAAAATTGATTTTGAGAAAAAAGAAATAAAACCAAATTACTAATTGTTATTTTTTAACAAATAAAATCAATGAAACGAGCCATAACAAATTTTGATACACAAGGGAATGATTAATAGCGAACTGCATCTGTACCAATAAAAAATAAAATATAACAGATGAAAATTTACCACAATCCGCGTTGCGGAAAAAGCCGGGAAGGTTTGGCCATTTTACAGGAAACCAAATTGCCTTTTGAAATTATCAACTATCTGGAAACGCCACTTTCAAAAAAGGAATTGACTGAAATTATAAAATTATTGGGCATCTCCCCCATTGATTTGGTGAGAAAAAATGAAGCTGTCTGGAAAGAAAACTACAAAGAAAAAAAATTATCGAATGCTGAAATAATTACCGCAATGGTTGAAAATCCGAAACTCATTGAAAGGCCAATTGTTGTTAACAATGACAAAGCGGTAATTGGGCGTCCGCCCGAACTCATAAAATCCATTTTATGAATTTTATGCTTTTCTTAACAGTTTAAGCTGTTGAAAGCATAAATCAATTTTATCTTTTCTGTGATTATTTTATTAGCTAAAATGCTAATTATCATTTAGTTATATACTTATTACTTTTCAAGCTTTATTGCATGACATTTTTTGTTTTTAATCACACTCGTTAACACTAGTTAACATAAAAACACTTTGCCAACACTTATCTTTGCTAGAAAAATAAACAATATTCCATTCATGAAAAAAATTGTATTTATATTCCTATTTATAGGTAGTCTTATCAACCCTAATTTAGGGGCAACAAATACCGATCCCATTGAAAAAATTATTTTATCGGGAAAAGTTATTGACAAAGACACCAAACAGCCTTTGGAATATGCAACTATCGTCATAAAATCTTTAGATGGTAAAATCATAACTGGTGGTATCACTGATGTAAAAGGAGAATTTAACATTCAAATTGCAAAAGGAACTTATGACATTTCTATTGAATTCATTTCATTTAAAACAAAACAGTTTAAAAGTAAAGAAATTACCGGCAATACCGATTTAGGCACAATTGTATTGGAAGTTGATGCCCAAACTTTAAATGAAGTAGTGGTTATTGCAGAAAAAAGCACTGTTGAAATTCGGTTAGACAAAAAAATATACAATGTAGGCAAAGATATGACCGTAAAAGGCGGAACGGCAAGCGATGTGTTAGACAATGTTCCGTCTGTTTCTGTGGATGTTGAAGGAAATGTAAGTCTGCGCGGGAGTGAAAACGTGCGGATTTTAATCAACGGAAAACCTTCAGGATTGGTAGGTTTAAGCAGCACCGATGCGTTGCGTCAACTGCCCGCTGATGCCATTGAGAAAGTGGAAGTAATTACGAGTCCGTCCGCACGTTATGATGCTGAAGGAACTGCGGGAATCTTAAATATCATTCTTCGAAAAGGCAAGGCAAACGGATTTAATGCCTCATTTTCTGCTTCCGCAGGAAATCCCGATAATTTTGGCGGATCAACCAATTTAAATTACAGAACAAACAAAGCAAATTATTTTGCCAGCGGCGGTTACAATTACAGAAATGCGCCGGGAAGCTCGAGCAGCAAAGTAACTTATTTTGATGATAATAAAGACATTACAAGTTTTAGAAATGAAAAAAGAGATTACGACCGTAAAAATGACGGCTACAATACAAGGTTTGGAATGGAATATTTTTTGACTGATAAAACCTCACTAACTGGTTCCTTTTTGTATCGCAAATCTGACGGAGAAGATGTTTCCACAAATATCAGCAAAGAGTTAGATGCCAATAAAATTTTAACCCGCACCAATAAGCGAATTGAAATTGAAGATGAAAAAGAAAAAACTACCGAGTATGACCTAAACTTTATGCACGATTTTAATAAAGACGGCCATAAATTAACATTAGATTTTCAATATGAAGAAAGCATTGAAAATAATGGGTCATTTATTACCGACAGCGATATTTTCCCTTCCTTAACGGTAAATGAACCTGAGAGGAGTTCAACAGACAATGATTCAAAAGATATTTTATTTAAAGGAGATTATGTATTGCCAATAGGCAATAAATCCCAATTTGAATTTGGTTTTAACGTTAGTTTAAACCAGTTGAATTCGGATTATTTGGTTGAAGGATTTGATGCTGAAACAAACCAATTTTATAACAATACCAATTTTTCAAACACCTTGGATTTTGAGCAAAATATTTATGCACTTTATTCCCAATACGGAAACAAAATTGATAAATTCTCCTATCTCTTCGGATTAAGGATGGAAAATACCGATAGAAAAATTAATCTGCTTCAAACAAATGAAAATTTCGACAAAAATTGGACTGAATTTTTTCCAACCATTAATTTAGGATTGGAATTTAGTGATAAAGAAAGCTTAACGTTGGGCTACAGCAGAAGATTAAGCCGTCCGCGCCACTGGTTTTTAAATCCGTTTGAATCACGCACCAGCCAAACCTATATTAGGACCGGAAATGTTAATTTAGACCCAACTTACACCAACTCATTTGATTTAGGTTATTTAAAACGATGGGAAAAATTGACTTTGAACTCATCCCTATACTATCAACATGCCATTAACAACATTGAAATGGCCCAAAAAGAAGAAATAAGGGACGTAAATGGTGTTGAAACGCTTGTAATTATAACTACGCCCATAAATTTAAGTTCACAAGATCGTTATGGGTTTGAATTTACCGCTAATTACAATCCGATTAAATGGTGGAAAATTACCAACAGTTTCAACTTTTTCAAAGCCGTTACCGAAGGAAATTTCAATGATATGAGCTATAATTCAGACAATGTTAGTTGGTTTACCCGCTTGGAATCACGCATTTCGTTGCCCGGCAAAATAGATTGGCAAACCAGCGGCATGTATAGGGGACCATCAGAAACTGCCCGATCAAAAAGAAAAGGCATGGTTAATGTGAATTTGGCTTTCAGCAAAGATATTTTAAAAGAAAAAGGAACACTAGCGTTAAATGTCAGCGATTTGTTTAACACAAGAAAACGAGAATCAACCGACATTTCTCCAACAACAATTTCAGAAAACGAATTTCAATGGAGGAAAAGACAAGTGATGCTGAATTTCACTTATAGATTTAATCAGAAAAAGAAAATGGAAAGGCCGCAAAGAGAAGAAAATGGCGGTGGAGAAGAAGGAATATTTTAAGTATTGTGAACAACAAAAAAGGCAATTTTTCAATTGCCTTTTTTTATATAATTTAAAATTTTATTCTTTTTTAGCAGACGCCTTATTTTCTTTCCTGTATTTCCAAGATTCCTTTAAATTTCCAAATAACCAAAAAGGAACCACAAATGTCAATAAAAAAATCATTAACCAAAATCCCATCGTGAAAATGGTTAAGAAAACTAAAAATCCAGAAAACTGCGATAAATCCATAATTTTTTAAGGTTTTTTTAATAAGTACAAAATTAGTATTTATTTTTAATATATCACACTAATTTTATTTTTTTAAAAAGTGATATTTCTCACCATAAGAAACAAAAAAAAACGGCAACTTTGATAGGCTTAAAAATTAGAATCGGTAACTTTGTTAATTAGTAATGAGATTTTAGTATTGAGAAGTTTGATTCTTGATGCCAAATACTTAAAACTGTCAAATAAGAAACAAATAATAACTACATTATGAAATATAGAATAGAAAAAGACACTATGGGAAACGTGGAAGTTCCTGCTGATAAATATTGGGGTGCCCAAACAGAACGTTCCAGAAATAATTTTAAAATTGGGCCTTCAGCCTCTATGCCTTTAGAAATTATTTACGGATTTGCTTACCTTAAAAAAGCGGCTGCACATGCAAATTGCGATTTGGGCGTGCTACCAGAAAAAAAACGCGATATTATTTCAGCGGTATGCGATGAAATTTTGGAAGGAAAACACGACGACCAGTTTCCGTTGGTTATTTGGCAAACCGGCTCAGGAACCCAAAGCAATATGAATTGCAATGAGGTAATTGCAAATCGCGCCCACGAAATGTTGGGAGGTGTTATTGGCGAAGGCGAAAAAACAATTCAGCCCAATGACGACGTAAATAAATCACAATCGAGCAATGACACTTTCCCGACAGGAATGCACAT
>PHDE01000264.1 GCA_002842505.1 Bacteroidetes bacterium HGW-Bacteroidetes-3
ACTACATCGATAAGACATACCAGAATTTCTTCCTTTTCTATGTTGAACACCTAACCAATTCCAATGGCAATACTTCCAATTATAATGAAAGTATGAAAGTTCAGTTTAATGAATACCTGGAGAATTACATTTACATTGATAATATTTTGTATCACAAGAAATTGATTGTGTGCGATAAAGATGATAATCTTATCGAGTACGATCAACTTTCAACAGAAATTAAAAATGAAATCGCACAATACATCTACTTTCAAAAAAAATCATTGATAAATTTTATTAATAAACATATTGGTGGTGCAGGGAAGAAGAATACCTTAACAAAGTTGCGTTGGATTTCCTTGATTACCGAACTCATTGAACTGGGCAATGTATTGTACGAAGGTCGTTTTGTAAGCGCTGAAAATGGACCAATCACCAAAAAGGAATTTATGAAAATATTCTTACAAATGTTTAATGTCAATTTGGATTCCTGGGAAATTACTCTGAATAAAGCCATGTCACGAGAAAACCCTGCAAAGTTTATCGACAAGCTAAAGTCCACTGTATTAAAATATAACGACTCTTTAATTAACAAATAAAACAGGTAAGTTACCTATACTTACCTGTTTTCAACACTGTTTTCTATGATTTATATCATGTTTGGTTTTGTAAACAACTCAAATACAAACAATTAAAAATTTGTCTCAAACAATCTTACAGGTAAGTAAAGGTAACTTACCAATTCAAAATTTCAAATGATATTAGTATTGCTGGCAGTATTCACCAATTCATACTGCTATGGAAGTCATCACCATTGAAAGTCCGGCATTCTCTAAATTGCTGGTCAATTTGGAAAACCTCACCCGGGAACTACATTCCCAGAATCAAAGTAGTAAACCTTCAAAGGAACAGACTTTACCCAAAGGGAAATTGACCATGCATGATCAATGGCTCGACAATGAAGAAGTCTGTGAACTCTTAAAAGTCACGAAGCGAACGCTTCAGAATTACCGCGACGGATTTATCCTACCTTATTCCCAAATTGGACGAAAAGTCTACTACAAAGCCTCCGATGTCCAAACCCTCCTGGAAAAAAACTACATCACCCTCAATCCCCCTTAGCCTTAGTAGACGATTCGTCAGCTAACGGATGGAGTAGTCACGCGAAGCGGGAAACCTCAACACTTCGGCAGGCTCAGTGCATCGCCTCAACCTCAATCTCAACCTCAACCTCAGTCTCATTACTCAATACTCACACCATGTACA
>PHDE01000127.1 GCA_002842505.1 Bacteroidetes bacterium HGW-Bacteroidetes-3
TTGTCGGGTTCCACGCATCTTTTATTGAAAATGTACCATTTGTGGGAATACTTTTCCGTGCTGTTTGCAAATCCGCACAAAGCGCTAAAAAAAATTAAAAAAGCCGGCAGCATTAAAAATTACCAGGCTGCCGTAAATGAAATTTTGCAGACAGAGCACGATCTTCGTTAATATTTATTATATCGTCTTTGCGAGCGATAGCGAACCAATCTGTCCCTACAGTGGCAATATTACTCTAATAAGAAACAGATTGCTTCATAGCAAATATACCTAAGTGGCATCTTTAGATTTTTCTTTGTGAATCTTTTTGTATTTCTCTGTGAATCTTTGTGTTATAATTATTACATAGAGTTACCCAAAGTTAACACAGAGATACACAAAGCGTTATTGGATATTTTATATACCCGATTTTACTATATTTATAGTCTATTTTTATTTACCAAATCACTTTATAAAACTTCCCTTTTTAATTACTTTATTTTTTCTATATTTGACGTACTACTAAAGAATTTGCTTAAGTATTCACATAAAGATGGTTGTTTCTTGGGCTGATGATGCCTGAAGGATAGGTGTCTTGTTTGAGTGTAAAAAAATTGGTGATAACTTGAAAATAAAAATAAACGACAAAAAAATAAACAGATGAAATTAGAAAAAATATTAGACAAACTCGGTTCTCTCGAGAAAAACTCATTTATAAAAATTATTGACAATATCATTTCTAAAAATCCTAAAAACATTAAGGAAATTGAAAAGATTTTAATTTCAGCGGACAAAGGATTAAAATCTGTAGATAATCAAAACGTCTCAAATATTTTTGAATTAACGTCATCCGACTTTTCCAAACATATTGAATGTGAATTTCAAGAAGTTACCTCACAATTAGATATTTTAATTGACATTATCATTCGTGATGGAAACTGTATAATGAAACAAAATTGGTTTTCTATACTTTACGAAAATGAGATTAAAAATTTAAAATCAAAAATTAAAATACTGACTTCTGAATTTGAAAATGAAAAATCAGAATTGAGTGAAGATAGAAAACGAGATTATAGAATATACAAATCTTGTTTAGCAACTGCATATCAAAACGATATAGAAAATAATCGTGAAGCTAAAATATCTTCCGACGAGTTATCCATAATATTGACGCTTTCAAAAGAACTTGCCCTATCTCAAGAAGAAATTAAACTAATTAATTACACAATTCTACCAATAAAAAAATTAGATATACACGAGCTAATTAATAGTTTAAAAAACCTTGGTGTTATTTTCTATACAAAAAAAGACAGTACAATTTATGTTGCTGATGAAATGGTTAGACTTTTAAGAAGAATAAGAAAAAAGGAAGTTGCCGAAAAATTCAGTAGAAGAACTTTAAAATTATTACGGGAACCAATAATAAATCAAATTGCTAAAAACCACAATATTGACAGAAAACTAACCTATTCTGAAAAAATTGAAGAAATCATTAAAGAAGGTGTTTCATTTATAAGTTTACTTTCAACAGAAATTTACAAAGACGGAATTACACTAACAGAGAAGAAAAAAACACTAAATGAACTTTGTGAAAAAGGACTAAACGTAAATAACTTAAAGGGAAATACTTTAGACGACAAAATTAACAGCCTAATTGAACATTTTGAAAATGTTGAAAAAGATGAAAAAGTCGGAATCTCATTAGATGGTTTTGAAAAATTGTTAACTGAACTTCACCAATCTTTACCAAAATTAAACAAGCAACTTAAAGACCATTATGAATTAGAAGATGAATATGTTTTAAGCGCCAGTTTTCTGCTTGATTACAATATCAAACCAAGAGATATTTTGGATTTAATAATTAAAGAAGATTTAGCAAAATTCATAAAAGATAATGGAATAAAACAACGAGGTGATGATCTTTTCAACATTCTTGAGCATTATAAAGATGTAGAAAATTTATATTTAGAAAATTATGAAAATGTTGGCTATCGAAATCTGAACTTATTAAAAGAGAACGGAATCTCCATAAAAGAAAGTGAATTAGGCTTGAAATTTGAAGAGTTAACTAAGCTAATATTTAAAGGTCTAGGTTTTAATGTTGACGAAAAATTTAAAAATCAACTGAATACAAATAAGGATATGATTGATATCCTGCTAAATTTAGGAAACAACGAAGTAATAATTGTTGAGTGTAAAACTAGCAAAGAAAAAGGTTATAATAAGTTTAGCTCTGTTTCAAGGCAATTAAAATCATACCAAAATTTAGCTTTAAAAAATAATTTGAGAATTGTAAAAATATTGCTAATTGCACCAGAATTTAGTGATGACTTTGTAACCGATTGCGAAATGGATACCGAAATGAATTTATCTTTAATTTCTGCTTCCACACTATTACATATATTTGACTCATTTAAAATATCAAAATATCAGGAATTTCCCCACGTATTATTCCGAGATATTTTAATTAATGAGGAAAGGATTTTAAAAGCATTGAGCAAATAATTCATATCATATCCACTTTCTGCTAAAATTGAAATATAGCGACCAATTTGTTCAGATTAAAACCTGATTACTATGATAAATAAAAATAATTATCATAAAACAATTTTTATAATAAATCTATGATAAAGAAATTATTTCTTAATGACAATTTTATACTGATTTTAATCATTTTAAATGCGATTAATATTTTTATTGGAGGTTTTGACAATGGAAGTAGAAATAATTTTATTTTATCATTAGTTGATAATGCAATAACTATCCTTTTTATTTGCGAGTTACTTGTAAAATTAAACCAATATGGGAAAAATTACTTTATTTCAAATTGGAATAAATTTGATTTTATTCTGATTATAATTTCCATTCCAGCACTAATAACATTTATGCTTTCTGTTGAAATAAGTGATTTAAGTTTTTTACTTGTATTCCGAGTTATGAGAGTTTTTAAATCATTTAGATTTCTAAAATTTATTCCAGGAATTGACAATTTAATTAAGGGAGTAAATCGCGCTTTGAAAGCGTCAATTATTGTTTTATTAGGCTTTGTGGTTTATATTTTTATTATAGGCATATTTTCATTTTATTTATTCAAAGAAAGTTCTCCAGAATATTTTGGCAATCCTATGGTTGCGCTATATTCAATCTTCAAAATATTTACTATAGAAGGTTGGTTTGAAATTCCTGAAAAAGTTACTTTAGGTCTTTCAACAATAAATTCATTTTTCACATTTCTTTTCTTCATTTTTGTAGTTCTTAGTGGAGGAATTTTAGGACTATCATTAGTGAATTCGATATTTGTTGACGCGATGGTAAGTGATAATAATGAAGATTTAGAAAAAAAGATTGATCGTTTAGAAACCAAAATTGACTATCTATTAAAACAGCAGAAACAGCTATAAAATCCTGCTCGCGCGGATTTACAATTAGGAGTATTTAAAAAATAAAACAACATTTCGTACGAATATTTCCCGTACAAATATTTGTACGGTACGTAATATGTACGTACATTTGTAAAAACTAAAATGATGGCAACAAAATCTTTACAAAACGAAAAAACGAGGTTCGATACAAGGCTTCCAAAAGAGCAAAAGCTTTTTTTCGAAAGAGCTGCCAATATTGGCGGTTTTCGCAATTTGACAGACTTTATTATTTCGGCTGCTCAAGAGAAAGCCAAAGAAATTGTGAGAGAACGAGAAATATTTTTAGCTTCAAACAGAGATAATGAGGTATTTTTTGATGCGGTTTTTAAGGCGCCAAAACCTAATAATGAATTGCTTTCCGCAACAGAAGAATACAACAAGCTAGGCTCAAATTAAATGGATTTTATCACTGCAAATCTATCATCCGTTCACAAAAAAAATGAATTTTGCTGTGAAAAAGAGCTGTTGGATAATTACCTGTATAAACAAGCAAACCAAGACATTAAACGCAAACTGTCGGCTTGTTTTGTATTGGCCGATAACAACTCCAATTTAATAAAAGGATATTATACGCTTTCAAATAGTAGCATTCCCTCCATATTAATTCCTGAAGAAGTTAAAAAACAGTTGCCAAATTCTTATACTTCAATTCCAACAACACTTTTAGGGAGATTGGCAATTGACAAAAACTTTAAGGGAAATGGAATTGGGAAAATTTTACTGGTAGATGCCTTAAAAAGATGTTACGAAATTTCAAAGACGATTGGTTCTTTTGCAGTAATTGTGGATCCTTTAGACAAGGAAGCACAAACTTTTTATGCTAAATATGGTTTTATAAAACTTCCTGACAGCGGGAAAATGTTTCTTCCAATGAAAACAATTCAACAACTATTTGAAAAATAAACTTTAGTTAAAATTCGCCAAAAACCAACAAACATTAAATAAAAACAATATGACAAAATCGTTCCTCACATTCCCTTCATTAATGCTTCTTTTTTCTATGCTGTTTTTTGCCAGCAGTTGCAATAAGGGCAAAGCTCAAGAACCAATTATTGAAAATGGCAAAAAAGACACTGTAAAAAAAACCAACCCTGCCAAAGAAAAGAAAACAACCGCAATTGATACTGCCGATTATAACAAAAGAATGCTGACTTTATCAAATAATGACACCACCGGATTTTGGCCCGTGAAAACCCCATATCCATTGCCTGGTGCGATTTTGCCATACAACAGAATTGTTGCTTTTTACGGAAATTTGTATTCCACAAGAATGGGGATTTTAGGTGAATTGCCAAAAGATGAAATGCTTAAAAAACTGCAAGGCGAAGTTGCCAAATGGCAAGCTGCCGACCCCACCATAAAAGCAATTCCCGCCCTGCACTACATCGCCATCACGGCTCAATCATTACCCGGAAAAGCGAATTTGCACCGAATGCGAATGCCATTTAAGCAAATAGACACCATCCTAAATTGGGCAAAATCAATTGATGCTTTGGTATTTTTAGATGTTCAGGTTGGGCATAGCAACGTTAAGGACGAAGTTTCATCGCTGGAAACGTATCTTAAATTGTCCAACGTTCATTTGGGAATTGATCCTGAATTTTCCTTAAAAAACGGCCATATTCCCGGCACCAAAATAGGGACTTTCGATTCCGAAGACATCAATGATGCCATCGATATTTTGGCAAAACTGGTCCGAGAAAATAATTTGCCGCCAAAAGTGTTGGTGGTGCACCGTTTTACGCAAGGAATGGTGACTAATTATAAAAATATAAAAATAGTTCCTGAAGTTCAGATAGTGATGAATATGGATGGATTTGGAGACAAAATTTTAAAAAGATCTACTTATCTGAGATATATTTATAAAGAACCCGTGCAATTTACCGGCTTTAAATTATTTTATAAGAACGACAATAAAAATAATTGGCAAATGTATTCGCCAGAGGAGTTGCTGAAATTTACACCCAAACCCATTTATATACAATATCAATAATTTACTTTGATTAAAAACCCATTGCAATTCCAAGAAAAAAATATTGAGCCAGAAAATCAATAAAATGAAATCTTACAAACATTTTGAAACCGAGCGATTAATTTTGCAACCGACCACTTCAGCAGATGCCGAATTCATTTTTGAATTGGTAAATACCCCAAAATGGCTTGCAAATATTGGAGACAGAAACGTAAAATCGGTTGATGATGCCATGGCATATATTCAAAATAAAATGACCGCTCAATTGGAAAAACTTGGCTATGGAAATTATACTTTAATCAGAAAAGCAGACAAAATTAAAATAGGCACTTGCGGCTTGTACGACCGTGAAGGTTTGGAAGGTGTTGATATTGGTTTTGCTTTGTTGCCTGCTTATGAAAATATGGGTTACGGTTTTGAAAGTGCGGCAAAACTTTTGGAAGTTGGTATAAAAGAGTTTCATCTAAACAAAATTAGTGCGATCACCACTAAGGATAATATTTCATCGCAAAAACTCATAGAAAAACTTGGCCTTAAATATATCAAACCAATAAAAATTCCAAATGATGAAAATGATTTACTTCTGTACAGCATCAATTGTTAAAAAAATAACCATCTAATTATCAAAATAAAAATATTGTCACTTTTTCAGCTTTAAAATTAAGTAATTATCTTAAAAATGCCGGATTATAAAACGACGATATATATGATGAACTTTGCTCCAAATAATCTATATTTGAAATTCAATTAAATAACAATTTACTACATAACTAACATAAATCCAATGAAAATGAAGTTAAAAAACCACCTTTTAATGTTTGTTATACTCTTTATTTTAACAAACTCGCAAAACATTTCCGCAAAAACAAGTCCTTTTTATTCGGCCGATTTTAAATCCGCAGCGCAGACACGTGAATTCTATCAACTCAAAATTTATACTTTTGATACTGAAGAACAGTTAACAACCACAGATAAATATTTAAAAGAGGCCTATTTGCCGGCACTAAAAAGACTCAATATTAAAAATATTGGTGTATTTAAACTTAGGCCAATTGAAAACGATACCGTAAAAAAAATTTTCGTTTTAATTCCTTTTTCTTCTTTAGCGCAATTTGAAACCCTAGAAAATGGACTTATAAAGGATCAGATTTATATGGAAACAGGAAAGGACTATATTTCAGCTTCGTTTGAAAATCCGCCTTACAAGCGTATTGAATCTGTATTGATGAAAGCGTTTGAAGATATGCCCGTCATGAAAATTACGCCGCTTGACGGTCCGCTAAAAGACCGAATTTATGAATTGAGAAGTTATCAATCGCCAACAGAAGCCTATTTCAGCAATAAATTGGAAATGTTTAATAAGGGCGGAGAGATTAAGCTCTTTGAAAAATTACAATTCAATGCCGTATTTTATGGCGAGGTAATATTGGGATCCATAATGCCAAACCTTATGTATATGACCACATTCCAAAATCAAATAAGCAGAGATGAACACTGGAAAAATTTTGTGGATTCACCTGAATGGAAGGAATTGTCAGCTGTAGAAAAATATAAAAATAATGTTTCCCATATAGATATTACTTTTATTTACCCTACTGAATACAGTGATTATTAAGTAGCTCAGGCGATTGGTTTTAATGGCTAAATTCAAAAAAACGGCAGTAATTTTTTACGTTTACAAAAGAGCCCTACATTTCGTTCCAAACAGGGTTCATTGAACTCCTATGAAAATAAAATAGAGGTTAAGTAATCTTTTTTCGGCACAAAACCTCAAAAAAGAATTTACTCTGCAGTCCCTAAACAGCTTGCGGCCTAATCAAAAATCAATTCTAATTTAGCTTTGGCAAATGTTGTAATTTTTAGAATATGACCATTTTAATTAAGATTTTTCATTATAAAATATAAAATTAAATCATAAAAATGCTATTTCAACCTTTTGTGATTTGTTAATAAATTGATTTACAATCATCTGCCTTTTTATGCCCGCCACAAATATTTGCTATATTTGCAACAATGAAAACACTTTGTTTCCTACTGTCATTATATGTTTTTTCCCTTTCGGTGGTTCCTTGCTGCTCGGATGAAAACTGCAATGATGAAATAATTACAGAAAGGGCAAACAACCATTCACAAGAACCTAAAGAAGAAGGAGATTGCAATGCCTGCTCTCCATTTCTTAACTGCGGAACTTGTATTGGATTTGTTTTTACAAATTTACAAGTTGACATTTATGAAATTCCTTCTATTGAAGATCAATTTGTTCCTGTTTACAAATCTCAATTCTCCGATGATTTTTTTTATAAAATCTGGCAACCTCCAAAAATAAGTTAATGATAAAATAGTAGGCATCGCCACTTTTATTTGTGGTTTATGCGCTGCTTATCCATTTCCTAATTTATTTACCAAATCATTTTACAAATGAAAAAATTCATTTTGCCTTTTTTGGCAATCATATATACCTCATTGGCTTTCAGTCAACATACATTTAAGGCCATCATCAAAGACAGCGAAAGCAAAGAATTGCTTTTCGGTGCAACTGCAATTTTACAAGGCACTGCCAACGGCGCAAGTGCTGACCAAAACGGTTATATTGAAATCAAAAATATTCCCCACGGAAAACAAACCATCATTTTTAGCTATGTTGGCTATCAAGAAAAAAGGAACACCTTTCTTTTTCCTTTGATTCAAACCGAACCTTATGAAATTTTGCTTTCTGCGGCTGAAGGTGAAGAATTGGAAACTGTGTTAATTTCTGCCACACGTTCCAGCAGGACAATAGACAATATTCCAACGAGAATCGAAGCCATTTCTGGCGAAGAACTGGAAGAAAAAGGGAATATGAAACCTGGTGATATTCGAATGATGCTGAACGAAAGCACAGGCATCCAAACACAACAAACATCTGCAACGAGTTATAATTCAAGCATCAGAATACAAGGGCTTGACGGAAAATACACACAAATATTAAAAGATGGCTACCCACTATTTTCAGGATTTTCAGGCGGATTAAGTTTGTTGCAAATAGCGCCTCTCGACTTAAAACAGGTGGAAGTCATAAAAGGTGCTTCCTCAACTCTTTACGGCGGCGGCGCTATTGCAGGATTGGTAAATCTTGTTTCAAAAACACCAAAAGAAGAAAAGGAATTAAGTTTTATGCTTAACGGAACTTCTGCATTAGGTTTGGATATAAGCGGATTTTATGCAAAAAGGAATAATAAAATCGGCACCACTATTTTCGCATCTTATAATGTAGGAACACCTTATGACCCTTCAGAAATTGGGTTTACTGCAATTCCAAAATTTACAAGATATACTGTCAATCCGAAATTATTTGTGTATTTCAATGAGAAAACCACTTTGAATGTTGGTATTAATACCACTATTGAAGAGCGCATAGGCGGAGACATAAAATATATTGAAAACAATGGAGACGATACTCATAGTTATTTTGAGAAGAATAAAACAAATCGTTATAGTGCCCAATTGGGACTTGACCATACCATTAATGACGCCTCAAGTCTGTCATTTAAAAACAGCTTGAGTTATTATGACAGGTCCATTGAAATTCCAAATTTTAAATTTTCTGGGATTCAGTTATCTTCATTTAACGAAGCGACATACAATTACAAAGTTGAAAATTCAGAATGGATTGCTGGTTTAAATTTATGGACAGATAAATTTAGCCAAGATAAATTTGACAATTCAAAAGCAGTAGATTATCATTACACAACCTTTGGCGGATTTGTGCAAAACACCTGGAACGCAACGGATAAATTTATTCTTGAAACCGGTTTGCGTGGCGATTATCAAAACGAATACGGATTTTTTGCATTGCCTAGAATTTCCGGACTTTTAAAAGTGAATCAAAAATTATCATTAAGGCTTGGCGGCGGTTTAGGATATAAAACCCCAACTGTTTTTACGGAAGATGCAGAACGAATTCAGTTTAGAAATGTATTGCCCATTGACATTTCAAAAACAGAAGCCGAGAAATCAATCGGCGGGAATTTTGACATTAATTACAGAACGTCTCTTTCAGATAAAATGTCATTTAGCATAAATACCTTACTTTTTTATACTGAAATAAAAAATCCGTTAATTCTCACGCAGACTCCTGAAAATTTATTTGAATTTCAGCAACCAAACGGATCAATTGACACCAAAGGAATTGAAACAAATGTAAAACTGGCTTACGGAGACTTAAAGCTTTTTGTGGGCTACACTTTGGCAGATGTGAAAGAACATTACAACGGAAAATCAACAAAATTTCCATTGGTGGCAAAGCATCGGCTTAATAATGTCTTGATGTACGAAATTGAAGATTCCTTAAAAATGGGTTTAGAAGCCTATTATTTTAGTCCGCAAACGCTAAATGACGGAGCAAAAGGCAAAGAATATTGGCTGTTCGGATTTATGGTAGAAAAAATTTGGGATTCGTTTTCAATTTTTATCAATTTTGAAAACTTCGGGGATACGCGACAAACAAAATTCGACACCATTTATACCGGCACCATTACCAACCCAACTTTTAGGGATATTTATGCGCCGGTAGATGGATTTGTTGTAAATGGTGGACTTAAATTAAAATTGTAAATTTCGATAAATTAGTAATTTCGGCTAAGTTCTATTTACAACAGCATTTGCGTTAGGGATTGTAGTGAAAATCCTTTTTTTATTCGCCCTTTTGGCGAATAAAAAAAGATTGTAACGAAA
>PHDE01000128.1 GCA_002842505.1 Bacteroidetes bacterium HGW-Bacteroidetes-3
ACGAGCATAACAAATTTTGATACACAAAGGAATGATTAATGGCGAACAGTCCCGAATTTTCGGGATTACCGCTAAAAAATAAAATTTAAACAGATGAAACGAGCATAACAAATTTTGATACACGCAGAAATGATTAATGGCGAATTTATCTGCCCATCGGCAGGCAGACAGCAGCTGTACCAATAAAAAATAAAATATAAACAGATGAAATTATAAATATTGAGAAAACGCCCCAAGGGGGTTAAATCCACTTGTTAATGCAATATATTGACTTTTGAACTTCCAGCTTCCGTCTTCGGTCTTCCGTCATCGGTCTTCAGTCTTTTTATTTATTTCCCCTTCGGGGGCTAGGGGGCTTTTGCGTATCTTTGCAAAATCTTGTTTCAAACAAAACCTATGCAATTTAAAGACTTACAGTTAAACAAACCTATTTTAAGGGCCATTTCAGAAAAAGGATATAATATTCCAACACCTGTTCAAACGCAGACCATTCCTATATTATTGGCAAAAAAAGATGTGATTGTCACCGCACAAACCGGAACTGGAAAAACAGCCGCTTTTGCCCTGCCAATTTTGCAATTGTTATTCGACAAGCAAGATCCTTCAAAAAAAGGAAAAAAAATACGAGCGCTGGTGGTAAGTCCAACCCGTGAATTGGCAATTCAAATTGAAGAAAGCTTTAAGGCTTATGGCAAATACACCAATTTAACCACCGCCGTTGTGTTTGGAGGAACCGCTATTGATCCGCAAATTGCAACCCTAAAAAATGGCGTCGATATTTTAATTGCCACTCCGGGCAGGCTATTGGATTTGCGAAAACAAGAACTTATAAACCTCTCTTTTATTGAAACATTGGTTTTGGATGAAGCCGATTTAATGTTGGATATGGGCTTTATTGATGACATCAAAAAAATTGAACGCTTGTGTCCGAAAGACAAACAAACGGCCTTGTTTTCTGCCACAATGCCAGAAAAAGTGGTTCAATTGGCGCAAACTATTTTAAAAAATCCTGAAAAAATAGACGTAACGCCAAAGTATGCCGCTGCACAAGGCATAAACCAAGTATTGTATTATGTGCCCAAAACAAAAAAAATGGAATTGTGCCTCCATTTATTAAGGAACACCATAAAAGGTGATATTCTTATATTTAGGCGCACCAAATTTGGGGTGGACAAGTTGGAGAAAATGTTGCGCAAAAATGACTTTAGCGTTGCAAGCATTCACGGCGATAAAACGCAAGATGCCCGGGAAGAAGCCTTAAACAGATTCAAAAACAAAGCCGTTTCCATTTTAATTGCCACCGATGTTGCTTCTCGCGGACTTGACATTGACAATTTAGATGCTGTGATTAATTTTGACATTCCAAACATTCCGGAAGCTTATGTGCACCGCATTGGCAGAACCGGCAGGGCAGGAAATACAGGAGCCTCACATTCATTTTGCGCCGCAGATGAAAAAATATACATTCAAGGAATTCAAAAATTAATCAATACCACAATTCCTGTGGTGGAAAACCATCCATATCCTTTAGATCCAAACGCAAAACCGGAAATCTACAGAAAACTAGGCGTTAAACCCAAAAAAGGACGAAAATCCGATGCCTCCAAAAAGAACAAAAAACGTTGGTATTGAAAAAGGTCGGAAGTCCGAAGACGGAAGTCCAAATCGCCAGCGCAAGCTTCCCGCCCATACCCCTTACTTCCATAAAGTCACAATCCAGGAATAGTTGTTGAATTGTTTTATTTTTTAATCAAGCCATTCAAAATTCAACATCCAAAATCTAAAATTAACAAATTGGAGCGAGCATCCTGTTCGAAATCATTCCTTCCATAAAGGCACAATCCAGTAATAATTGTTTAATGGTAGATTTGTTCTATTCATTTCATTCAAAATTCAACATTCAACATCCAAAATTAACTCAGTGTGGTGAGCATCTTGTTCGAAATCATTCCTTCCATAAAGTCACAATCCAGTAATAATTGTTTAATTGTAGATTTGTTCTATTCATTTCATTCAAAATTCAACATTCAACATCCAAAATTAACTCAGTGGGGAGAGCATCTTGTTCGAAATCATTCTTTCCATAAAGGCACAATCCAGTAGTAATTGTTTAATTGTAGATTTGTTTTAATTGTTTCAATTCAACATTCAACATCCAAAATTAACTTAGTGGGGCAAGTGAATAAAAGCCATTTAAAACACAAAATTGCAGAATAGACCAATTGGTCAAAAAAACCACATAATTGACTCGAAAAAGCACTTAAAGCGCAATTTTCACTAAAATTTTTATTTTTCTTATTCAACATAAAAAACACAAATTTTATTACTTCCTGATAACCAATAGTATATATGGTAAAAAATAATGCTTAAAAATTTCAAAAAAATTTGTGAATTTATATTAAAAAAAATTAATAATGCTAACAAATATCACACCTCATCTGTTTTTTAACAAAAAAAGCCCATTTTACCCTTAAAAATATGTTAAAAAAGGACAAAAATCATCAAAATAACGACTAAAAACCCTAAAATAACAGGTAAAAAAACCAAAATAATCATCTTCAAAAAAAAAATATTTAAAATTTTAACATTCTTAACTGCTTATTTTTTAACATTTTATAATCAATCATTAGGAAATATTCAATCTTGGGAGGTATAAACCAAGCGGTTTTGGCAAATCAAAATTGCATAATAAAAAATATATATGTAGATTTGTTAATAACTTATTGAAACAGTAAGTTCACAATAAGTTCATTGACCTATTTAAATTTTAAAGAATATTAATTAAAAAGTTACAAAAAAATGAAACATTTAAAAAAATTGTCGGTAGCCGTCATGATGGTTACCCTGTTTAGTGTAAGCTTCACGTCATGTATTGACAACGAAGTTTCCCCAGTTGTTGAAGCCATTTATGGCGCTCAAGCTGACTTACTCGCCGCACAGGCAGGTGTACAAAATGCTGAAGCCGCTTACTTGTTGGCCCAAGCGAATGCTGAAAATGCAAATGCTGCTTGGCGAAACGCACAAGCCGCTCAAGTTGCCGCTTACACAGCCGGTATTGTTGAAGGCAATGCTTATGAAGCATTGAGACATGAGCAATATCTTTTACAATTAGTTGCCTCAACTAACGCACAAGTTGCTGCTGCTGAAAACGCTATGGCTCTTGCCCAAGTTCAATTTGAGGTTAATATGGCGGCAGCTATTGCCGCAATGGAAGCTGCAGGCGCTCAATTGGCCGTGGGTTACGCTTTCGATTACAGATGGGCTATGGAAGCCGCAAACAGTATTTTATCCCAAAAATTAAGTGCTGAAAATTCTTTGGCTCAAGCGATGTTGTTACAAACCGGTGGCGTTTCTTACGCCTATTGGTTAGCACAATTGCAAAACAATGTGACCACTGCAATGGCCGACAAAGTTAATTTAGAAAATGCCATTGCTGATTTACAAGCTTATATGGCTGATCCTACTACCACAGAAGCAATTATTTCTGGGTTGAAAGAACAAAACTTGGCATACCAAGATGCAATAGATGCCAAAGAAATTGAAATTGCAGAGCAAAACATTAAAATACAAGCCATTTTAAATGAAGGTGGGGTTAGAAATACCTTTGTTGATAGATTTGAAGTTGCTGAAAGTGATTTAAATGATGCAACTGCTGAAAAAACAGATCGTGAAGGTTGGATTTCAGATGCACAAGATGATATCGATGGTTGGCAACTTGCATTGGATGATTATCCTGCCGCTATAGCTGCTGCTGAATTGGCTGTAACAAATGCTGAAACTGCACAAACTGCTGCACAAACTGCTGTAGATGATGCAATAGATGCAATAGGTGTAGAAATTTTACCTGCTGCCATGGCTGGTGACGACGCCATTGACCCAGCGGTAACTTTATATGAAATATTATGGAATGCAGATTTAGCCGTTGCTGATGCACAAACCGCAAAAGATGATTTACAACTAGAATTAGACGCTCTTTATCCTTCTTACCAAGCCGCCATTGATGCTTTGGCTTTGGCACAAAGTAATTATGATGCCGGTATTGATGCTATTGAGTTAGCTGTAACCGATGCTCAAACTGCTTTAGATGATGCCAATGATGCCTGGACTGATGCCAATAATTATTATTTACTTAAGAAAGGTATTTTTGAAGATAAACCTGCAGGTTTAACTTGGTTTGATCAAACAACTCCATTAGGAGGTTTTGTTGCTGAATCTTTTCCAGCTTTTCCTAATACTAGAATAGGTTTACATACTGATGCAATTGCTACCTCTTACGCTTATGTAACTGGTTGGGTAGAAGCTCCTCTTGGTACTTGGACCGCAACCACTATTTCAGCCGGAATGGTAACTGCAATCCCTGGTACAGCATTTACGTATACAGGTCCTGAGCTATCCGCTACTATGCCATCTGTTTCTGCGGCCACTGGTTTCTATGTAGAATTAGAGGCAGATGATCTTTCTGAAACAAACGCTGATTTATTAGATGATGCCGTTGCTAAATTAGGTAATGACATTGCTGTTGATCCAGTTCTTGGTGACTCGGCTTTACTTACAACTGATGCTTATTCAGTAGTATGGAATGCTCAATTGGCACTTTTAGAAGCACAAGACGTGTTGGCTAATTTTGGTACCGCTAAAGATGATGCCTATGCTGTATATATATACCAAAAAGGTCTATATGAAAATCAAGTTGATTTAATGAATGCTGCCCAAACGGTGTTAGATGATGCTGAAGCTGCTCAAACAGCTGCTCAAGACGATATTGATGATGCTGAAGCTGCTTTAGGCACTATAGTTATGCCTGCTCCTTTAGCTGGTGATGATGCCATTGATCCAGCAGAAACTTTATACGAAGTATTATGGAATGCTGATTTGGCTGTACTAGATGCTGAAGCTGCATTAGATGCTTTAGAAGTTTGTGATGATGTTTGTCTTCAAGGCAATATTGATCAAGCAATATTGGATATCGCTGCTTGGAATACTGAAATTGCGTTAATCCAACCACTTATTGATTCGTACCAAGCAATCCTTGACGATCTACAAGTTGAATATGATGCATATTTAGCTAATGAAGCGCTATTGGCCACCACTCCAGGTGATCCAGGTTATGCTGATTTACAAGCTCAAATTATTGCTGAATATCAAGTTTTATGGGTTCTTCAACAAGAAAAAACAGCTATAGAGAATGCATCTGATTTAAATGATGATTTAATTGATGCTTATGGATGGGCAACTGATGACTTAGCTGACTTAGCTGTTGTTTTAAGCGGATTACAATCTGATCTTGCAGATGCAATGCATAATATTGAATTGGTTCAACAAGCTTTAGCTTCTGGTCAGGTTCAGGCAAATGCTGCAGCAGCACAAATTACTTACTGGCAAGCTATAGTTGCCACATTAGGACAAAGACATGCAAATGCGTTAGCGATTGCCGCTAAATACAAAGCATTAATGGACGCTGCATTGGCCTCTTAATTCTTTAAGAAAATTAACTAAAGGGCTGCCTTACAGCGGCCCTTTAAAAACAAAAATTTAACTCTTAAAGAACTAAACATATGAAAAAATATTTAATATTATGCTTTATTTTAGTCTTTGCGCTAACAAGTGCAAATGCACAGGATAAAGATTCAGAATACCATCATCACCACTATAAAGGAGATACCTGCAAAGTTGGGCCTAGATTTGCGCCCCAAGCAGGAGACTTTACGGCGGCCATGGTTTTTGGACGAGGAGCATTTCTAAATGGAGGTTTGGTTGTCCCTAGTTCTTATTCTTCGGTAAGCGGTGCTGCACCGTATGCCAATAATGTAGAACCTAATGACAACAACATAACCAATATGGTTGGTGCGGAAGGAAGATATTATGCTACAAATAAATTTGCAATTACCTTAAGTGGTGGTGCCATTTGGAGAAATACGCCTGAGCAACTTGCCATACCAGCTGTTGTTGATATCAATAACGTGACTATTATCCCTGCTTATGAAGCAGTGGTGGCAGATGAACGTATTGATGCAAGAGTTTCAATTGGGGGTCAGTGGTTATTCAATACCAAAAATGATCGCTTATTTCCTTATATAGGATTTGCGCTTCCGTTTGACTATACAAGACGATCTCAATTTGACCCAACGGTTACTGTTGATGGCCAAAATGTTACGATTACCGATTTAGGTGCGAGACATGTAGAAATTACCGCTTTTGGTGTACAGGCAGTTGCTGGAGTTGATTATTACGTTGCCAAAGATGTATTCTTTGGTTTTGATATCAAACCAGTGTCCTATACTTACGCCTATAGCGTAAAAACGCCAGGTCCAGGATTATTTGATCTTGAAGCTGACACAAATACATTATCATTTTTTGCCCAATTTTCATTTAAACTTGGGTTCAAATTTTAATTTGTAGGTTAATAATAAATTGATTAGGGCTGCTTTGCAGCCCTTTTTTTATGCTGAATTAATTGTATATAGGTATAAATCAAGATTTTTGTAAAAAAATAGGTGAAAAAATGATTTAAAATTAAAGTAAGGTTCACAGTCACTTTTCGACTTACTTAAAAACATATCTTATGAAACGAGCATAACAAATTTTGATGCACAAAGGAATGATTAATAGCGAACAGTCCCGAATTTTCGGGATTACCGCTAAAAAATAAAATTTAAACTGATGAAAAAACTGGTCGCAATTTTACTTTTAATGACAACTTTGGGTTGCTCAAAAGATGGGTCTGAAAATACAAACCAAGAAACAAACAATAACATTGATAAAGATTTAACCGGTTCATTAAATTTATTTCCATTAGCATTGAATCCTGAATTTAACCCAGTTTCAAAGGTCAATTTAAGTGATGGCACCTTGGTTGGAATAGTTAATTTTGGTGCTGAAGTACGTGTATATCCCTATGCTTTTACAGTGCATAATGAAATTATAAACGATGAATTCCAAGGCCAAAAGTATGCTTTTACCTATTGTCCAATAACTAAAAGTACGCTTGCTTTTACAAGGGATGAAATTTTCAGGGCTTCGGGTTTTCTTTTTAAAGACAACCAAACTCCTTGGGATGATAAAACGGAAACTATTTGGTCACAAATGTTGATAAAGGGCATAAAAGGCCCAAAAGAAAATGTAAGGTTTAATACCATTCCTGTGGTAGAAACTACCTGGAAAACAGTAAAACAATATTTCCCGAACGCAAAAGTGGTCTCAGGCGATTTGTTTTCCACAAAAGAAATACCTTTAGACGGAAATGACAGCAGCACAAGTGAAAATGCACCGGGGTCAAACGAAATTGTATATGGAATTTTAAATGATTTTAACAATATCAGAATTTTTAAATACAGCAATTTTTCAAATAAGGTAACTATTAATGTAACCATACAATCCCAGAAATATATTGTTTATGGTGATGCCTCCAAACACATCATAAATGCTTTTAAGGTTGATAATTTTGAAGATTACACAAACATAGAGAATGATTTTCCTTTTGTTTTAAGGCATAAAACCGGCATAAAATATGATATTTTGGGAAGGGGAATAAATGGCACTGTTCTAGAAAAACCAAAATATGCTTATGTGGCAATTTGGAGCGCTTGGCAAGATTTTTACACTAATTTTACCTTTTTTGATTGATTTTTTTAGAAGACTGAAGTTGGAAGCCGGATGACCGAAGACCCCAACGTTGGTGCAAGCGATTAAAGATTAAACGATTACACAACTAAACAATTACACATTTAAAGAAAGTTGTATCCGTTTTCTTACAATATCAACCTCCAAAACTTTCACAATCACGTGTTGCTGCAAGCTAACAATTGAATTAACGTCGCTCACAAAAGTATCCGACAAATTAGAAATGTGCACCAATCCACTTTCTTTAATGCCAATATCGACAAAACAACCAAAATTGGTGATATTATTAACAATTCCGGGAAGTAATTGCCCTTCATGCAAATCGTTGATGGAAGTGATATTTTGGTTAAATGTAAATACTTTCGCTTTTTTACGTGGATCTAACCCGGGCTTTTCCAATTCTTTTAGTATGTCTTTCAAAGTTGGAAGCCCAATAGTCGAAGTGCAATAATTTTCTAAAACAATTTTTTGAAGTATTTCTTTATTCCCAATGATATCGGAAATAGGCAATTTCAAATCTTTGGCCATATTGTTAACAATCGCATAACTTTCGGGATGCACCGCAGAATCATCCAAAGGATTTTCTCCGTTTTTAATGCGTAAAAAACCTGCGCTTTGCTCAAAAGCCTTATCGCCCAATCTCGGTACTTTTTTAATATCGTTTCTTGACAAAAAAGCACCTTTTTCGGCTCTATAAGCAATTATATTTTCAGCCAATTTTGGTCCAATTCCAGAAACATAACTCAACAACGATTCGCTTGCCGTATTGATATTTACGCCAATGGCATTCACACAGCTTTCCACAGTACTGTCCAACGATATTTTTAGTTTGGCTTGGTCCACGTCGTGCTGGTATTGCCCAACACCAATGGATTTCGCGTCAATTTTCACCAATTCTGCCAACGGATCGGCCAATCTTCGACCTATGGAAACAGCGCCTCTCACGGTAACATCGTAATTGGGAAACTCGTCACGCGCAATTTTTGAAGCGGAATAAATTGACGCACCGGCTTCACTTACCACATAAACTTCTATGTCTTTATAAAATTTGATATTTTTAATAAATTGTTCCGTTTCGCGTGATGCAGTTCCATTGCCAATAGCAATCGCTTCAATTTTATAGGCATTTACCAAAGAACTAATTTTGCCGGAGGCGGCTTTTAAGTCGTTTTGTGGTGCATTGGGATATATTGTCTCATTATACACCAAATCGCCTTGAGCGTTCAGACAAACAATTTTACAACCCGATTTAAATCCGGGATCAATTGCCAAGATATTTTTTTCGCCCAATGGCGCACCTAACAACAATTGTTTTAAATTTTTTGCAAAAACTTGAATTGCTGCGTCATCGGCTTTTTCTTTTGCCAAATTTAAAGTTTCATTTGACAAGGCCGGAAAAAGCAGCCGTTTATAGGCATCTTGTATGGCCAATTTAATTTGGACAGCGCACTCATTTTTTGAATTGATGATTCTGCCTTCCATTTTGGCAATGGCTTTTTCCTCCTCTATTTCAATTTTAACCCGAATAAATCCTTCCTTTTCAGCGCGTAAAATTGCCAATAAACGATGAGATGGACAACGGCTCAACGCTTCAGAAAAATTAAAATAATCTTGATATTTTTGTGCTTTTTCTTCTTCTGATTTTGTTTTAATTACAGTGGTTGAAATATTAGCAAACTTTTCCAGTTGGTGACGAATGCTGTATCTGATGTCGGTTCTTTCGTTAACCCATTCGGCAATAATAAAACGGGCGCCTTCAAAAGCAACTTCAATATTCTCAACCTCCTTATTCAAATATTTTGAAGCAATGGCTTTAAGGTCTGTTGCACGCTGGCCCATCATAATTTTTGCCAAAGGCTCCAAACCTTGGTTACGAGCGGTTTCTGCTTTTGTTTTTCGCTTTTTCTTAAAAGGAAGATAAATATCTTCCAAAGTAATTAAATCTTTGGCAGAAACAATTTTTCCTTTCAATTCATCCGTTAAAACTTCTTGTTCCTCCAATGCTTTCAAGATGGCAATTTTTCGCTTTTCCAAAGTTTCAAACTGCAATTTAAACTTAACGATTTCGCCAATTTGAACTTCATCCAAATCGCCTGTCATTTCCTTTCTATATCTGGAAATAAACGGAATTGTACAATCTTCATTTAACAATTGAACGGTGTTTTGAATGCCTTTATCAGGAAGGTTGGTAAAGGATTTTATGTATTTAAGTAGTTGCATGCTTGATTTTAGTTTTCGGTTGGCAGTTTCAGTTTGCAGTCACAATTTTAGTCGCAGTTTACAGTCACAATTTCAGTTTTCATTCAAAAACTATTCAAAAATTAACTGCCTACTGAAACTGAAAACTGCAAACTATCTATTTAACTTATCTGCGTTCCGTTGCTAACCGAATCATTTTCAGGTTCAATAAA
>PHDE01000129.1 GCA_002842505.1 Bacteroidetes bacterium HGW-Bacteroidetes-3
GTAATTCATTATAATTGAAACTGTTTTGCTTCATAAAAGTCTCTTTTTTTTAACTTTAAGTACTCCAAACTTTAGGCACTTTAAGTACTGATTAGCTACAATTACTCTTTTGTTTGGTTGTACTTTTTACTTTGTTTTATTATAAAATCTTTAATTAAAAATTCATCACTATTGTAAAAGTCGCTTAATCCATTGTCTTCACAATAATATAAAAACAAATAAATTTCTTCTTCTTTGATGTTTAGGTGAACTGTAAAAAAATCTACACCTACATCATTATAAATGTTTTCAAGAAAAATTTGTTTTTGTTTTTTAATATTCCGCTCTTCCTCTTTTCTCGCTTTTCTTTTTTGAAATATATTATTGGTCAGTAACTTAGAAATTTCACTAAAATTAACTCCAGAATTACCATACGTCGGATCTGTAAATTTTCTGGAATTTGGTGCTTTTTTTGAGGAAATATTATCATTATCAAAAACAGCTCCTTTTGGTAAAGAAACTTTTCCCAGGTTTAGTCGCATTTTTTGTCCAATTTCAACTTCATCTAACTCATTTATACCCTGCTCAAGATAAACTACAAGAGTTTTACTTTCGACATGACTTTTTGAAATTTTAATAATACGTTGTTTGTAAACTACCGAAGAAAATAGAATAGAATCTCCAAGGGATGCGTAAATTGTATAATTACCATTCCTGTCGCTTGAAGCTCCTATATTTGAGGTTAGATTTATGATGTTAATGTCTTGTAAAACTATGGAATCACTTCTAACAGTCCCATTCAGCATAACTATTTTTTTTTGCGCTAATGAATTTGAATAAACAAATACCAAAAAAACGATAGTTACAAAAATATTTTTACTCTTTAATTTCATAATAGCTTTTACTTTCTTCTCTCAAAATTTGAATTACTTCCAATAAATTGTTTTTGTAATATTCATTAATAATATTTCTGTTTTCACAGTAGGCTAAAAAGTGGTCTATTTTTTCTTCAGGAATATGTAGTTTGTCCGTAAAATAATCCAATCCCAATTGTTTTATTATTTTTGAAGGGAATTGTTTTTTGCGGGCAATTTCCTGTTTTAATCTTTGTTCTGCTTCATAACGTTTGTCAGGTAAACCCACACCTCCGCCTCCCATACTAAAAGGGTTTACATTTGGAGCTTTTAAAAACCCGTGGGTATCAGCCGGTAATTGTTTTTTTAAATCGCCTGGTTTAAGTATAAACGTATGTTTTTTGATCGTGTCATTCGGCACTTTATTGATGTCGTAATTTAAATTTCCGCTTAAACCTTCTATAAAAACTTCATCCAATTCGTTTATGGACGGCATTAATTCAACCAAAATTCTTTTATATTTAAGGTGGTTTTCTGTTATTCTAATTTTTTTTATTTCATACTCAATAGAGGAAAACAGCAAGGTGTCATTTAAGGAAACCATCATGTCAAATTCACCTTCATCATTGCTAACGATTCCCAATTTGGTGTTTAGGTTCACGATATTTACATTACTGACAGGACTGTTAGCGCTGATTATTTTTCCTGAAATGAGTGCAAATTTCTTTTGTGAAAAGCAGTTCATAGCAAAAAAAACAAGTAAAAATAAGCAGGTTAGTTTTCGTTTCATTGAATCAAAGTTCGTTAAAGAAAATTTATAATAATTGCGGGCAGTTATAAACTTTTGTTAAGATTGAAAATTTGTACATTTGGTGAAACTTTGTTGAAAAATGAAAAAATTATTAATAGCGAGCAGTTCGTCGGTGCATGGAAAAGGATATCTGGAATATATTTTACCCGAATTGGCCGAATTTTTCACAGGCGTAAACGAAATTTTGTTTGTTCCTTATGCCCGACCAGGCGGAATTACCCATGACGAATATACCGAATCGGCAAAAAAAGGCTTCGATAAAATTAATGTTCGCATCAAAGGAATCCACGAATTTAGCAATCCGATTGATGCCGTTAACCAAGCGAAAGGTATTTTTATTGGCGGCGGAAACACTTTTTTATTGGTGAAGCAATTGTACGATTTAAAGCTGATTTCAACCCTTAAAAATGTGGTTGAAAACGGAACGCCTTATTTTGGAACAAGCGCAGGAAGCGTTATTTGCGGATTGACCATGCAAAACACGAACGATATGCCTATCATTTATCCGCCAAGTTTCGATACGTTCGGGTTTCTTAATTTCAATTTAAATTGCCATTATTTAGATCCGGACCCAAATTCAACATATATGGGCGAAACAAGGGAAACTCGCATCAATGAATACCACTCACTTAATAAAACGGCAGTTTTGGGACTAAGAGAAGGAAGTTGGCTTCTAGTTAAAGGGGACAAAATAATTTTGAAAGGAACCTTAAACGCGCGTTTGTTCCAACAACATAAAACAGCGATTGAAATGCCGCCTGAAACGGATTTAAATTTTTTAATTTAAACTAAGCGCCGTCGCAATCAGTTGGGCATCAGGCGATTTTTTTACAGCTTCGGAAAGTTTTTTGTAGGCGGCGCTTATTCTGATTGTATCAATGGTTGCCGATTTTAATTGGTCGCTTAAAACCATGGCTGCAACATAAGAACCGCTATTCTTTTTAACAAAATCGAAACTGAAATCGGTGAATTCGGTTTCAATTTTTTTTAATTCTTTTCCTATTTCATTCAAATTTTCAACATCATTTTCAAGACGTGCTTTTTGAAATTTTGGGAATAAATAATCTATTTTTTTAAAAATGGTTTTTGAAGCTAATTTGTATTCTTCCAGTTTGGTGTTTAATTCGGAACCTTTAATAATTGGTTCATTGGGCTCGTTTGGATCCAACACTATTTCAAAATTTGTATTCTCAATAATTAAAATAGTGGCTGATGAAGAATTTTCAAAAGTTAAAGCAAATCGTTCCGGATGGTCAACAATTCCTTTAAAAACAAAGTTGTTATTTTCGATTTTAGCCGAATCAACAGGCCGAATGTCATTTTCAATAATTTTATTCAGATAAACCTTGTCTGATATCGCTGTTATCAAAGATCCATTCAACACAAATCCTTTTTTTTTTGAAATGGTTTCCTTTTTTATTTGGGTAGAAGAATTGTTGCAACTAAAAATGAAAAAACTGAATATACAGGCGAAGGCTATCTTTTTCAAAGCAATTTCTGTTTGAAATTTAATAATTTACATATTCAACAATCTCCAATCCGTAACCCGTCATCCCAATACGTTTTTTAACAGATGGTGAATTTGACAAAACACGCAGTTTGCTAATTTCTAAATCGTGTAATATTTGGGCGCCAATTCCAAAATCTTTATCATCTGGTTGAATTTGAGGCACTTTATGCTCCGTGTTTTTTTGCGCTTCCCTTAATAAGGACAAACGATTTATCAGGTTAAAGGATTGATTTTCCTGACTTATAAAAACAGCAGCTCCTTTTCCTGCATCATTAATCATTTTAAAGATTTTTGAAAATTTGTCATCGGGCTTGGCGGTTAACAATCGAAGGATGTCATTATTGATCAATGATGAATTTACGCGCACCAATATTGGTTCATCTGGTTCCCAAGTACCTTTGGTCAACGCAATATGAACTTGGTTATTTGTGGTTTGTTTGTAGGCTCTCAATTGAAATTCGCCGAAACGGGTTTGCAGGGTGAAATTTTCAATTTTATTGATTAACGAATCATATTTCATGCGGTAAGCCACCAAATCTTCAATAGAAATAATCTTCAACTTAAATTTTTTGGCAACTTCCATTAATTGCGGTAAACGCGCCATAGTTCCGTCTTCATTCAAAATCTCCACTAAAATTCCCGCTGGCTGAAATCCCGCCAAACGCGCTAAATCAATAGAAGCTTCCGTGTGTCCTGTCCTGCGCAAAACGCCTCCTTCTTTAGCCCTTAAAGGAAAAATATGTCCGGGTCTTCCAAAATCTTCAGGTTTTGATTCTTTTGAAGTCAATGCTTTTATAGTTTTTGCACGGTCATGAACAGAAATTCCCGTAGTGCATCCGCTTCCAAGCAAATCAATGGAAACCGTGAATTGTGTGTTGTGCAACACTGTATTTTTGCTTACCATAAGTGGCAATCCAAGCTCTTCGGCCCTGTTTTCGGTTAAGGGCGCACAAATTAAACCTCTGCCATGTTGGGCCATAAAATTAACCATTTCTGGAGTTACACATTCTGCGGCGGCAATAAAATCTCCTTCATTTTCTCTGTCCTGGTCATCAACAACAATAATAACTTTACCGTTTTTAATGTCTTCTATTGCTTCTTGTATGGTGTTGAGTTTAATGGTACTTGTTGAACTTTTCATTTATTATTTTATTAATTTTTTCTGTAAATCATGAGTTTATTGAATATTTTTTGAACTTTGTCAAACAGCGCGTCAATATTAAAAATACCCATTCCTTTGGTTGCTCTTCGTGTAAGCAATATCCCAAACGGCAACAATATCAATGTTGAAAGCCAGCTTCCCAATAGTGCGGAAATGGCGCTTTCTTCGGATAAGTTTCTGCCCAGTTGCGATATGAAAAAGTAAATAACAAAAATCATAATTGCCATAATCATAGGCAATCCAAATCCGCCTTTTCTAATAATCGATCCTAAAGGCGCGCCAATAAAAAACAATACCAAACAGGCTAAAGCGAAGGAAATTCTGTAACTAAATTCAAAATCGTAAAGGTTAAGGATTTTTCTTTGGTCTTTAAATGATTTTATGCTATATTTATTTCGGTCTATTGTTCTGTTAATCAGTTGGATAGACTCATTTAATACAGTGCTTTTGTTTTTTAGGCTGAAATTTTCCAGAATTTCCGGCTTTAAGTTTTTGTTTAAGACAGAATCAGGATATTTGTATAATTTTTTGGCATTGACGGTATTGTAAAAAATATCGGCCCTGTTTTGAATATAGGCGTCATATTCAATTTTATTTTTTTTCGAGATGGAATCTAGCTGAACAATGCTTAACATTCCATGGTGTTCCTTCACTAATTCATCGTTCATGGAATTGTCGTCACTGAAAGAAGAAATATCAATATTTATGGTATAGGTTTTAAATGTGGCTTTAGAAGCCGGCATCCGGGATCTGTCTGTTGTTGATATAGCTTTATTGAGATGCTCTTCATAATAATGGCCATTTTCAAGGGTCAGCGTCATATATTTGCTTCCTTGTTCGGTTGAAATAATGCCTTTTTCGGCAGTAATCACTTTTATTTTTCCCTTGTTGGCATTTAAATCCGCTATCTGGACATTTTTTAATAAGTTTTCTTCTTCACCATATTTTTCGTCAAATTTTATGCTGAAACCGGGAATTTCTGTATTAAATGCTCCCGGAACCAATGCCAATGCCGGTTTTTTCTTTTTCATGTTCAAATACAAATTTTTCTGTTTTAGGGTTGCCCACGGATAAATATTGTTTAGGAATATGAAGTCTAGTCCGCTTAAGAGAATCACCAAAATCACCAACGGACGAATTACTCTTTTTAAAGAAATGCCTGCGGATTTGATAGCGGCAAATTCATAATTCTCTGCCAAGGTGCCCAAAGCCATGATAGAAGACAATAAAATTCCGATTGGCAATGCGGTAGGCGTAAGGATGAGTGCCAAATATCCCAAAAACTTTAAGATGAAAAAAATGTCGATGCCTTTGCCCGCAATTTCATCGAATGCCAGCCATAAAGCCTGCATCACCAAAACAAAAAGAACCACAAAAAAGGTGGCTAAAAAAGGTTGTAAAAAACTTTTTAAAATGTATTTGTCAAATATTTTCAACGCTATTATTTTGGTTCAGAAATATTGTATTTCTTTTGATCTCTGTATTTTGCTCTGTCAAAGATAAAAAGGTTTTCTGATATAGGTTGATTTGTTTTGAAAGTTCTTATATTTAACGTAGTCGTTGTTCCGTTTTTTCCTATTTCAACAATTTCAAAGATATGTTTTGTATTTGCATCAATCCCTATCAATACATTTTTAATTTCTGAATTGCTGTCAATTGGCGTCAACTTCACATATTGTATTTTAATGCCTTTAGTAGTTTTTAAGGCATCCATGCCAAAGGTATATCCGGTTTTGTAAAAGGAAAACATTTTAGAAGGCGTAAGGGTTTCTTCCTTCTTTTTAGACGGATTTTGAATGATGACTTCTTCGTCTTCGTGAATAATCAGGTAGACTTTTTTTCCGTCAAAAATTTGCTCTGTCCCCATATAATTGAGGTTGTACAAATCTCCTTTTAAAGTAACATTGCCTCTTGTTTCCTGATGTACATCAGCTTCCTTATTGTCTAATTGGTGATTAAACTCGATGTAAATATTTTTATAACCTCCAATTTTTTGGGCAACTTCATCCAATAAAGCTTTCGCTTTAGCAGATTCCTGGCCAAAAGAAGTGAGGCTTATTAGTAAAAAAGCTGTTAAAAATGCTATTTTTTTCATGTTGTTATAATGTGCTTATGACAATTAGGTAATTAATTATTTAATTCTTGATCCATCAATTTGTTCAGTGCCATTTCATCAGGAATTAATACTTGCCGTGCTTTGCTGCCTTCAAACGGGCCAACAATTCCGGCAGCTTCCAATTGGTCGATTAATCGACCCGCCCTGTTGTAACCTAATTTTAGTTTTCGTTGCAATAAAGAGGCAGATCCTTGTTGCGCGTGAACAATTACCAATGCAGCATCCCTGAATAAATTGTCTCTTTCGCTGATGTCTATATCAAGGTTTGTGCCAACTTCATCCCCGCTGTACTCAGGTAACATATAAGCATTTGCGTAGGCGCGCTGTGAACCAATAAATTCAGTTATTTTTTCAACTTCGGGGGTATCAACAAAAGCACATTGCAGTCGAATCAAATTATTTCCGTCCGCAAAAAGCATATCTCCTTTACCGATTAATTGGTCGGCTCCCGAACTGTCTAAAATAGTTCTTGAATCTATTTTTGAAGTTACCCTAAAGGCTGATCTTGCAGGGAAATTTGCTTTAATGATACCGGTAATTACGTTAACCGACGGACGTTGGGTGGCCACAATTAAATGAATTCCAATGGCTCGGGCCAATTGTGCCAAACGTGCGATTGGTGTTTCAATTTCTTTTCCGGCAGTCATAATCAAGTCGGCAAATTCATCGATAATTAAAACGATATAAGGCAAAAATTTATGCCCGTCGTTCGGATTTAACCTTCTTAATTTAAATTTCGCGTTGTATTCTTTAATGTTACGAACCATAGCCAGTTTCAATAAATCGTACCGCATATCCATTTCAATGCACAAAGAATTTAGTGTGTTGATTACTTTGGTGGTATCGGTGATGATGGCGTCATCGGTATCGGGCAATTTCGCCAAATAATGTCGTTCAATTTTATTAAAAAGCGTGAGTTCCACTTTTTTTGGATCAACCAACACAAATTTTACTTCCGCAGGATGTTTTTTGTACAATAAGGAGGTTAAAACCGCATTTAAACCTACCGATTTCCCCTGTCCGGTGGCACCTGCCATTAATAAATGCGGCATTTTGGCAAGGTCAACCACAAAGGTTTCGTTTGAAATTGTTTTTCCTAAAGCGATGGGCAATTCCATTTCTGAATTTTGGAATTTTGTTGAAGAAATCACTGATTTCATAGAAACCATCGTAGGTTTTTTATTGGGAACTTCAATTCCGATAGTTCCTTTTCCTGGAATCGGGGCAATAATTCTAATTCCTAAAGCCGAAAGCGATAAGGCAATATCATCTTCTAAATTTTTAATTTTTGAAATTCGAATGCCGGCTTCAGGCACAATTTCGTATAAAGTTACCGTTGGTCCAACCGTCGCTTTTATGCGATCGATGCCTATTTTATAGTTGTTTAAAGTTTCAACAATTCTGTTTTTGTTGGCTTCTAATTCTTCCTGGTCCACGGAGATACTTTCATTATAATCTCTCAATAAATTCAAGGTAGGGAATTTGTAATTTCCCAATTCCAATGTTGGATCAAACTCGCCGAAATCTTTCACCAATTTGTCTGACAGATTTTCATCCACGCGATTTTCTTCCACAATTTTTTCAACGGCGATTTCAACATCTGCTTCCGATTTTAGATCCGGAACAAAATCTGAATCATCTTCAAGATCATTGTCATCATCCAAATAATTATTTGGAACAGTTGAAATTGGTGTTAAATTTTCGAGCGACAATTCAAGGGGAGATTTAAATGTTGCTTCTTTATTATCTTCTGGTTTTAAATTTGTTTGCGGTGCGGTCGCTATTTGTTCTTCATCAGTTTGGGCTTCTTCTTTATTTTTGATGAGGCTGCTTTTAACCAACTCAGGCGTAAGTTTAAAACGGATTACCAAATACGAAACCAATAAAAACAAGAGCGATAAAAGCAAACCGGTTTTGCCTAAAAACTGTTGGAGGTAATTGTTCAATTCAAAGCCTACAACACCTCCCAGATCTGGCTTATTGGGCATTAAAAAACCCAAAGTTATTGAAAGCCACAACATTCCCAAAATCCCCCAAAACCAAAATTTTCTGATGCGTTTTAAGCCGCCCTTAAAAAAGATGAGTAACCCAGTAAAAAATAAAAGTATTGGTATGTAAACAGCGGCTGCACCGAATCCTTTCCCAATAAAAAATTCACTCAAACTTGCGCCAATTTTCCCCAATAAGTTTTTTACGGGAACATTTTTGTCTGAAAAATTCGAAAGTTGGCTTTGGTCTTCTTGTCCGTTAAATAAATAGGAACTAAAAGAAGCAATCAGAAAAAGTGCAAAAAGCATCATAAACAATCCAAAAATCGTTTGGGTAAGTCGACTTTCAAAAAATAATTTTATTCCTTGAAAACGAGGCTTTCTGGGAGCTTTAACGGTTGTTTTATTATTTTTGGCCATTCAATTAATTATCTCACAAAAATATAAAATTAATGTGATTGAGGTTAAATTACGCTATAAATTTGGGTACATAAATAATTAAACCAATAATTACGGCAATTATTGCCGCAAAAAATGCGGCCCCGGCTGAAATATCTTTAATGCGGCCAATTTGTTGATGATATTCCGGATGAATAAAGTCCGCCATTTTTTCAATGGCGGTATTTAATGATTCCGCCACCAAAATGAGTCCGATGGCAAATATTTGGAACAGCCATTCAGTAGCGGAAATATTCATTAAAAATCCAATAATTGTCATTATAAAGGCAATTATTACTTGGGCAATAATACTTTTTTCAGAGGTAATTAAAATCCGAAATCCGTTGAATGCGTATTTAATTGCTTTTATTCGGTTCAGAAAAAAACGACGCTCTTCTTGCATATTTAAAGCGCTTTTAAAGCAGCTTCATAATTTGGTTCCTCAACAATTTCAGGAACTTGCTCTGTATAAGTGACAACACCTTCTTCATTTACAATTACAACAGCTCTTGAGTGTAAATTGGCCAATGGTCCATCTGCGATTGTCAAACCGTAATTTTTACCGAATTTTCCTTTGGCAAAATCGGATAAAGTAATCACATTTTCCAATCCTTCAGCACCGCAAAAACGCGCTTGTGCAAAAGGTAAATCTCTAGAAATACACAATACTTTTGTGTTTTCAAGCTCACTTGCTTCTTTGTTGAATTTTCTAACGGAAGCCGCGCAAGTACCAGTATCTATGCTAGGAAAAATATTTAAAATTAGTTTTGAACCTTTAAAATCGGCTAATTTCACTTTCGATAAATCAGATTTTATTAAGGTGAATTTTGGTGCTTTTTTGCCAACTTTAGGTAATTTTCCAATGGTGTTTATTGGGTTTCCTTTTAATGTTATTTTAGTCATAATAGTTATTTTTAATTTAGATATCAAAGTTAGGTTAAAAAATTCAAAGTTAAAAATTAAAGTAGGGACAGGTCGCGACCTGTCCGTACAACATTCGATATTAAATATTAAAGTAGGGACAGGTCGCGACTTGTCCGCACAATGATGAATAATTCCCAAATCCCAAATCCCAAATCCCAAATCCCAAATCCCAAATCCCAAATCCCAAATCCAAAATCCAAAATCCCAAATCCAAAATCCCAAATCCCAAAT
>PHDE01000265.1 GCA_002842505.1 Bacteroidetes bacterium HGW-Bacteroidetes-3
CGATTTGGATATGTTTATTGGAGGCAGGGTTGTCTCGGAAGCATTTGGGAAATCGCCAAAATCATATCTTTTGCAAAATGACGGAAACGGAAAATTTACTGTTTCCAAAAGTGTTTTGTCCGATTTCTTAGGAATGGTGACGGATGCGGTATTTACTGATTTTGACCAAGATGGCCAGGACGATTTAATTGTGGTTGGCGAATGGATGTCACCACAATTTTTTAAAAATGAAAAAGGAATCTTTAAAAATGTGACCGAAAATATTTCTGAAATCGATAATACCGGTCTTTGGCAATCAGTTTTTCCTTTTGACATTGACGGAGACGGCGATCTTGACTATTTGTTGGGAAATTGGGGTTTAAACACGAAGTTTAAGGCATCAAAACAATTTCCTTTAAAAATGTATGTTGGTGATTTTAAAGGAAATGGCGAAACAGAAACCTTAATAAGTTTTGCGAAAAACGGGGTGTATTACAGCATTAATGACAAAGATGAATTAGACTTTGTTTTTGGGGATTTGATTAAATCCAAATTCAGTTCTTATAAAGAATTTGCCGGAAAATCTTTTGGCCAAATATTTGACAGTTCCTTTTTAAATAAAGCAGCATTAAAATCGGTTACGAATTTAAGCTCTGGTTATTTAGAAAATAATCACGGAAAATTTTCATTTAAACCTTTTGCTGAAGTCTTACAGTGGGCGCCAATTACCTGTTTTTTAAAAGACGACTTTAATAAAGACGGTATTGACGATGTTTTACTGGCTGGCAATTTCTTCGGCGTTACTCCTTACAACGGAAAATTTGACGCAAACATTGGGTATATTTTACAACAGGGCGGGAAGGTATTATCTGGAATAGATTTAGGCATTAATTTCGGGAACAAAGAAATTAAACATTTAAATACCATCACAATAAATGGTAAATATTATTTATTAGCCACCGTTAACAACGGAAAAACACTTGTATATCAAATTTTAGCAAATTAGCGCAAATCACAGTGATGTTTTCCGGTTTTTAAATTTTGGCACAATTATTTAAAATTGCATTAAAAGCACCAAGATTAAGCATTAAAAAAAATAAGCAAAGCACTTTTTCATCTGTTTATATTTTATTTTTTATTGGTAATCCCGAAAATTCGGGACTGTTCGCCATTAATCATTTCTGCGTGTATCAAAATTTGTTATGCTCGT
>PHDE01000130.1 GCA_002842505.1 Bacteroidetes bacterium HGW-Bacteroidetes-3
ATAATAGCCAAAAACATTGTTGAAGGAAATTTTTAAGGAAGAAATTCCGGTTCGATCAATTTCACGCGCCTGCATATTGTCCAAATAGCCTTTTCCCAACGTTGAAATAGCGCGCAGTTCATCCAATTCTTCAGAAACGCCGCTTGCAATGGCATTTCCTTTATTGATGTTTACCGGAGCGTCTTCATATAAAGTTTTGGTAATTTTTTCGCGAATGGTGGTACAGCTTTGCAATTGTTCACCAATTATTTTTAACGCTTCATTGTTACTTTTTTCCAAATAGCTTGTCTGCTCACGCAAAGGCCACTGTCCGCATCAATACGTGCGGCAATGTCATTATAACTTGCTGTTCCGATTGCTGATTCAGTGCAAACAGCAGATAAAAAATTCAAAGGGCAAAGCAGTCGTTTTCGTTTTATAAAGCCTGTTTCCAATGCAATTTCAATTAGTTTTTCGTTGTTGATATTTAGATTTCCCGTCAATAAATTAAAATCATTTTTCTGCATATAAATTCTTTTTTTAGATAAATTTTATTAATCTTGTCAATAGTATAAATACTATTAATAAAAAACAAAAAAAATGGGCTATAAAGTAAAAATTCAAAAAGTAGACAGAGGAAGCACTAAATCATTTTATGTGAATTTCCCTGCTGCAGTTGCAGAATCCTCTAACATAATAAAAGGAGAAGAAATGGAATGGGTTATTGAAGATCGAAATAGCTTTGTGCTAAAACGGGTAAAACCAACAAAAACAGTTTTAAAGAAATAGTATATGCCTATTTTTTAAGAAGTTACATCTTAAGTTTACGCGTATGCCCGCTGGGACTAAAAAAGCTCCATAGGAGCGAAATGTTTGTAGAAAAATAGAAAAATTCAGTATTTAAAGCCCCATCGGGGCGACCTGTAAGTTTTGCGAAATTTAATCGGACAATGATGCTAAAAAATATAAACATTTATTTATCAAAATAAGAAGTTTTTTAACTAAAAAACGTATTTATTGCTTGTTTGTTGAATTATTATAATTGATTTTAAATAGTTTCTATAGAAACTATTTCGTATTTTTGCATGATAACCAATAAAATAAAACAAGAAATATGCTCATTATACAAGTAAAGGAAGGCGAAAACATTGATAGAGCGCTAAAAAGATACAAACAAAAAACAAGAAGAACAAAACTGATAAATAATTTAAGGGATCAAAAACAATTTATCAAAAAATCGGTCAAAAACAGAAAGCAAAAAGGAAAAGCAATTTACGTACAGAATTTAAGAAATCAAGAGGATCAATAGGAATGGAGACTTTTAAAATTTACAACAAAATCACAAAACCTTCCGCAGCGGAAAAGGAAGTAGCTATTTCATTTTTATATAAGCATTTGCAGGAATACGGCGATAAAAAGGAAGATATTGGTAAATGTTTCGATTTTGCGGTGAAGGATTCCAATGAAGAACTTGGCGGATTTGTATTGATGCTGATTGAAAATAACGAAGTTAAAAGCGTTACCATTGTAAACAAAACCGGAATGAAAGGATATATTCCCGAAAATATCCTTGTTTATATTGCCGTCCATAAAAATGCCCGTGGTAAAGGTTATGGTAAAAAACTAATGAACAAAGCCATTGAATTGGCTGATGGAGATATTGCACTACACGTAGAGCCAAATAATCCGGCCAAATTTTTATATGAAAAATTAGGTTTTGAAAACAAATACCTTGAGATGCGACTTAAAAAACATTAGAAATTGTTTAAGTGCCTTTTCTTGTTGTTTAAAAAACTTCATTATTATTAAATGCAGTTTGGTTTCAATTTTAATTTTAGCCTGAATTTCACTATCTTCCATTGTCTATTTATCAATTAAAAAATAATGATATGGCATATATAACGCTCAACAAGAAATCATTAGCGCATAATTATTCATTTTTGCAGGCGTTATTCAACAACCACCATAAAGAATGGGCACCTGTATTAAAGTTGCTTTGCGGAAACAAAACCTTCTTGGAATATGTTTTGTCGTTAGGCGATGAACAGGTTTGTGATGCCCGGCTGACCAATTTGAGAAAAATCAAGGCAATAAATCCCAATAAAGAAACAATTTACATAAAACCGCCGGCAAAGCGAAGTATCGCCAATGTGGTAAAATATGCCGATGTTAGTTTTAATACGGAATTAACCACCATGAAATGGCTGTCTGAAGAAGCAGTAAAACAAAACAAGATTCACCGAATTATTATTATGATTGAATTGGGTGATTTACGCGAAGGCATTATGGGCGAGCATTTAATGGGGTTTTACAAAAAAATATTTGAGCTGCCCAATATACAAGTGGCTGGAATTGGCGCCAACCTTAATTGTTTAAGTGGCGTAATGCCAAGCAAAGACAAACTCATTCAGTTGAGTTTGTATGAACAATTGATTGAGGCAAAATTTGGAAAGAAAATTGATTATGTGTCCGGTGGCTCTTCTGTGATGTTGCCTCTGTTATTGAAAAAGCAAATACCAAAAGGTGTAAATCATTTCAGAATAGGAGAAACCCTGTTTTTTGGCGTTGATTTATTTACCAATAAAACAATCCCTAAAATGAAGGATGATGTGTTTTTGCTTTATACGGAAATTATTGAAATCACCGAAAAACCCATTGTTCCTTATGGTTATTTAGAAGAAAATCCATCAGGAGAAACCGTTGAGATTAATCCTGAAGATTATGGAAAAAACCACAGCAGGGGAATTTTGGACATTGGACTTTTAGATATTTCCAATACCGAATTTATTACGCCTGTTGATGAAAATATTTCTTTTATTGGCGCGAGTTCAGATATGTTGGTGGTGGACTTGAGCAAGACCGCAAAAAAGTATAAAGTCGGTGATTTGGTAAGGTTTAAAATGAAATATATGGGAGCTTTACGTATTATGAATTCTGAATATATTGAAAAGAAACTTGTTTAATGTATTGCTTCATCTCCAAATTAGTTAGATTTTCGTTTAAAGCACTAAAATTTATTTCAACATATATTTTAGGGCAAAAAAATTGATGAATTTCAACAAAAAAAATATTTTTACGGTCACTTCTTCTATCACAAAAAAGCTTAACTTAGTAACGAATTGAAAATCTAACTGAGGTTCTTTCTTGAGCTTTCCTCTATTTTTTTTAAATTTCATTTATTCTGCATTTAAAATCTGGAAACAGGGCGGAATATAAATTAAAATTTTACGTTCTAAATAAACATTCAAGTATATTTTAAAGTCTTTTTCTTTAGCGATTTTAGTGTCTTTTTGTGAAAATAAAAAGAAATTGAGTCAAAATTAAATAGAGAGATTGTAAATTGAGACTGAAATTAAATGAGCTTTTTAAGGTGAAAAGCATACTATCAAACATTAAATAATGAAGGAATCCATTCTCATAGGATTGTTACAAAATGCCGCATTATTGCTTGCCTTTTCTATGCTTTACCAAAATGTGTGGATTAAGAATGAAGCATCAAAAAGTATTTCAGCAAAAATTATTGTCGGACTCGTTTTAAGCAGTATTGGCGTTATTTTGATGTCAACGCCCTGGATGATGGTTCCGGGAATTACCTTCGATATGCGGTCGGTTTTACTTTCTGTTTCTGGCTTATTTTTTGGGCCGATTCCCACAATAATTGCTATGTTCATAACTGGAATTGTTCGTATTGCCATTGGCGGTGATGGGTTGTGGATGGGATTGGCGGTGATTTTAACTTCTGGGACAATTGGTTTGCTTTGGAGAAAATTTAGGCCAAACTGGAAATCCAATAATTATTACCTTGAGTTGCTAACAATGGGCTTGACAGTTAATATTTTAATGGCCTTTTATACCGTATTGTTGCCCGCCAATTTAATGCTGCCAACTTTAAAAGTAATTGCAATTCCCATTATATTTATTTATTCTCCGGTAACAATGTTGTTGGGAATTTTAATGGTTAAACAGCATAAAAACTGGCTGAATGAATTGGCCGAAATAAAATTCATAGAATATGAACGCCGATTTACGCAATTATTGGAAAGTGGAAATATGGTGTCTCTTTTGCTTAATATTGATGGAACCATTAATTTTTGCAATGAATATTTGTTACAAATAACAGGGTATTCCAAAGCGGAAGTATTGGGAAAAAACTGGTTCGATTTATTTATTCCTGACTTTGAAAGGGAAGACTTAAAATCGCTATTTTCTAAAGGAATGCAAATTAAGGAATTTTCTAAAAATCATGAAAATATAATTCTGACAAAAACAGGCGAGGAATTACATATTTCATGGTATAATATTGTATTGAAATCGTCTGTAAACGAGGAATTGGGAACGGCAAGCATCGGCGCAAATATCACGGAGCGCAAAATGCATGAAAAAATGCTCGAGGAAAAAAATGCCGAAATTGAAGCCCAAAACGAAGAGTACAAAAAAATAAATCAAGAATTACAAAAAGCCATAGGGCGTGCTGAAGAAAGCGACCGTTTAAAATCGGCTTTTCTCGCCAATATGAGCCATGAAATTCGCACTCCAATGAACAGTATTCTTGGTTTTTCCGATTTGCTGAAAGAACCGCAACTAACAAGTGACAAGCAACATCAGTATTTATGCGTTATTGAAAATAGCGGAAAACGCATGCTCAATATTATAAATGACATTCTTACAATTTCAAAAATCGAGTCGGGAATTAAAGAAATTAATTACGCTGCATTTAATATTAATGAGCAAATTGAAAGTATATATGCCTCTTTTAAAGCTGAAATTGAAAAAAAAGAAATTAAATTTACCTATAAAAATGGTTTGCCGAATAGTGAAGCCATGATTAAAACAGACGGCGAAAAAATTGAAGCCATCTTAATAAATTTGATTAAAAATGCTGAAAAGTTTACAAATCACGGCGAAATTGAATTTGGTTATTACTTAAAAGGTGATAGTGAGCCCACCGAACTGGAGTTTTATGTAAAAGATACAGGCGGAGGCATTCGCAAGGAACAAATGGAGCTTATTTTTGAAAGGTTTAGGCAAGGAAGTGAATCGCTTACCAGAAATTATGAAGGCGCAGGTTTGGGATTGTCTATTTCCAAAGCTTTTGTTGAAATGTTGGGCGGCAAAATTTGGGTTGAAAGCGAACTTGGAAATCCACTTACCAATAGTCAAAGCAAAGCAGGAAGCACCACTTTTTATTTTACAATTCCATATCATTCAGAAACTAATAAAAATGCAATTATGTCAAATGAAACTTCAAAAACCGGAAAATCGCATCCATCTAAAGAGCTGAAAATATTAATTGTTGAAGACGATATAGTTTCAGAAAACATGCTTGAATTAATGATTGAAGACTATTGTAAATCACCCTTAATTGCCAAAAACGGATTGGAGGCTGTTCAATTATGTAAAGAAAATCCCGATATTGATTTTGTTTTAATGGATATAAAAATGCCAGAATTAAATGGTTATGAAGCCACAAAGTTAATTCGTCAGTTCAATAAAGACATCATCATTTTTGCTCAAACGGCTTATGCACTTCCGGGAGACAGAGAAAAATCAATAGCCGCAGGATGCAACGATTATATCTCAAAACCATACAGCCAAGCTAAATTAACTGGGTTGATTGATAAGTATTTTAAGAAATAAACACACTTAAAGTAGCGCAATAATTACCGATGCGCCTTTTAAAATGACACTTAATTGAAAAAATTATAACAATGAAAAAAATATTATTCTTAACGGGGGATTTTACGGAAGATTACGAAACAATGGTGCCTTTTCAAATGCTTGAAATGGTAGGTTATGAAGTGCATACAGTTTGTCCCGGCAAAAAAAAGGGAGAATCCGTTAAAACTGCCATCCACGATTTTGAAGGCGACCAAACTTACTCTGAAAAACCCGGACACAATTTTACGTTGAATTACAGTTTTGATCAAGTGAAAGTCGGTGATTATGCCGGATTGGTCATAGCAGGCGGGCGAGCTCCAGAATATTTGCGTCTAAATGAGAAAATAATTGAAATTGTCAAACACTTTTTCGCCGCCAATAAACCCGTTGCCGCAATTTGTCACGGCATTCAAATTTTAACTGCTGCCAATGTGGTGAAAGGCAGAAAGTTAACCGCGTATCCGGCCGTTGGTCCCGAAGTTACCTTGGCGGGAGGCGAATTTCAAAATATTCCTGTGGATGCCGCTTTTGTGGACGGTAATTTGGTGACTTCTCCGGCTTGGCCGGCGCACCCAAGTTTTATCAGGGAGTTTTTAAAAATTATGGGCGCAAAAATCGAGATTTAATTTTATGGTCATTTTTTGGGCCTGCCCTCCTTTTTGGTGGGCGGGCTTTTCATTGCAATCTTTTTATGGGTAAAAAACCCATAAAAAGTATTTTCATTTCAAACATGGTTCACTGAACGCTAAAATAAAAGAATATAAGGTGAAGTAATCCCTAACGCGAATTTATTTACGATCTCTGACCTGCCTGCCGAACAGGTAGGTTTTTGATTTACGATTATAAAATAGCGTAATCAAATGTTAACCAAAACAAAATTGCTCTTTGCGGTTAATTGCAAATTAAGATTGAAATGGTTTTTTATAATTTTTCACTTGGTTTTTATCATAAAATACGCGCGTTGAATTAATAATGAATAATTTCAAATTGATAATTCATAATTCAAAATCTTTTTCGGCTCTTTGCGCTTAAAAATTAGTAAGGTCTTGGTATAATTTTATAATTCTAGTTGCTTTTCTTCATAAAAACCAGTCAATCCAGCAAAGTATACACAACTTGTAAAAAAGCGAACAATAAAATTTAGCCGAACAGTTTTTTTGAAGCTTAAAATGTATCGATGAATATTACATTAAGAAAATTTTAACACTTACAATTAGGGGAAAACACCTTCAAAACCGACATACTGATTAATATTGTTTATTTTTGAAAATTCTAAATAGAGAACCCGACTTTTAATTTGAAACGAGCATAACAAATTTTGATACACAATGGAATGATTAATGGCGAACAGTCCCGAATTTTCGGGATTACCGCTAAAAAATAAAATTTAAAAAAATGAAAAAAATATTTTTGCTTTTGGCGTTTTTTACGCTAAGTTTTGCAAGTTATTCCCAAATTCATGACCCGGTAAAGTGGTCAACTTCCATAGAAAAAATTTCAGACACAGAATACGATTTAATTGCAAAGGCAACTATTGAGGCAAATTGGCATTTATATGCCCAAAATGTTCCTGAGAATGGCCCAATACCAACCTCTTTTTCATTTAAGGAAACTCCGGATTTTAAGTTAATCGGAAAACCTTCAGAAGAAAAAGGCCATACAGTGCACGATCCTGTTTTCGACATGGAAATTAAGTATTTTGAAAACAAGGCTGTTTTTAAACAACGCATTAAATTGCTTAATGAAAATTCTTTTAAAATAACCGGTTCTGTGGAGTTTATGGTATGTGATGATTCAAGTTGTTTACCGCCCACTGAAATAGATTTGGCATTTTCAATCGCGGGCACAAAAGCAAACCAACCTTCGTTTAATGCAAATATTTCCGAAGAAACCACTTCTGCCCCAAGCTTGACCGAAAAAAAAGAGGTTGACAGCAATTCAATTTCAACCATAAACAGTAAACCGGCAAAAAAAGGACTGCTGACTATCTTTTTAATCGCTTTCTTTTCCGGATTTGCAGCTTTGTTAACGCCTTGTGTGTTTCCTATGATTCCTATGACAGTGAGTTTTTTCACAAAACAAAGCAAAAGTAAAGCAGCCGGAGTTAGAAATGCGCTATTTTACGGTGCTTCTATTGTTATTATTTATGTGCTTTTGGGCTTATTGGTAAGCGCTGTTTTTGGCGCAGACGCCTTAAATGCGCTCTCCACAAATGTGTGGTTTAATGTAATTTTCTTTTTGTTATTAGTGGTTTTCGCAGTATCATTTTTAGGTGCTTTTGAAATTGTTCTGCCAAGTTCTTGGGGGACAAAAGTAGATGCACAAGCAGACAGAGGCGGCATCATCGGCATATTTTTTATGGCATTGGCGTTGGCTATTGTTTCATTTTCTTGCACTGGTCCCATTGTTGGGACCTTATTGGTTGAAGCAGCCGCAGGAGGAAATCAAATTGGGCCAATTGTGGGAATGTTAGGATTTTCACTGGCTTTGGCAATTCCTTTTGCCTTGTTTGCCGCTTTTCCGGGTTGGTTAAATTCATTGCCAAAATCGGGTGGCTGGTTAAATACCGTGAAAGTAGTATTAGGGTTTTTAGAATTGGCGCTGGCGTTTAAGTTTTTGTCGAATGCCGATTTGGTGTTGCAGCTTCATTGGCTGGAACGTGAGGTTTTCTTGTCAATTTGGATTGCCATATTTGGCGCCTTGGCGTTTTACCTTTTCGGAAAAATACAATTGCCGCACGATTCTCCCCTGACCCATATTTCTGTAGGAAGATTGAGCTTGGGTTTGATCACTTTGTCTTTTACCATTTATATGATTCCGGGTTTGTGGGGAGCGCCCTTAAATTTAATCAGTGCTTTTCCGCCTGCGCAATATTACAGCGAATCGCCTTACGGAGTAGGGTTTTCAAAAATGAACAGTGGCGTATCTTCCGCAGAAAATTCGGAAATTCCCGATGGCGCCCATTTAATGGCACCGCACAATATTTTAGCGTTTAACGATTACGATAAAGGCTTGGCGTATGCCAAAAAAGTAAACAAACCTGTAATGCTTGATTTTACAGGCTACGCTTGCGTAAATTGCCGAAAAATGGAACAACAGGTTTGGGCCCAAGAAAAGGTGTTGCAAGTGTTGAAAAATGAGGTAGTGCTCATTTCACTTTATGTTGATGATAAAAGACCCCTTCCAAACGGTGAAGAAATTGATTCAAAATTGCGTCCCGGAAAAAAGTTAAAATATATCGGACAAAAATGGAGCGAATTTGAAATCATAAAATTTGGGGCAAACGCACAGCCATTTTATGTTTTATTAAATCATAATGAGGAAAATTTATCAGCACCAATTGCCTATACACCAGATGTGGATGAATATTACAATTGGCTAAAAAAAGGCATCGCAAATTTTAAATAAAAAAATTAAGAAGTTTTTATTGTTGAAGAAACACCCTGATTTTATTAATTGGCGTGTTTCTTTTTTTTAAATTTACCGCCTAATCAACAAATCATGAGTTTTCTTTCAAAACTGTTTTTGAATAAAAAATTTAAGGAAAATGAGAAAATTTTCCTAGGTCAACCTTCTGACCTAGAAACTTATTTTCAACAATTCAGAAAACATATTGTGGGCGTTGACCAAAAGTTTGCATCTCCTTATGGCGAACAAAAAATTATTTATACTGATTGGACCGCCAGCGGAAGGCTGTATCGTCCCATTGAAGAAAAATTACTCAATGAATTTGGGCCTTTTGTCGCCAACACGCATACGGAAACTTCCGTCACAGGTTCCGCAATGACCATCGCATACCACAAAGCAAGATCCATTATCAAAGAACATGTCAATGCTTCAAAAGAAGATGTATTAATCACTTCCGGAACAGGAATGACTGGGGTTGTCAATAAGTTTCAACGTATTTTAGGGTTACGGATTTCAGAAAACATTAAAAAATACGCGGCAATTCCCAAAGATCTAAAACCCATCGTTTTCATTACGCATATGGAACACCATTCCAACCAAACTTCATGGCTGGAAACC
>PHDE01000131.1 GCA_002842505.1 Bacteroidetes bacterium HGW-Bacteroidetes-3
CCAGCAAAATTTTGCTCACGCCTAACGGAGATTCCTTGTCGAACACATTGTTTAAAATAATTTGTTCCACCTGAAATGGTTTTTCCGAAGGCAACAACCCAATTCTTCCGTTAGCCACCACAATGCCCGTGTAATTTTTATTGTTGGTTGTTGAAATATTCCAGCCGTCATTTTGGGCAATTGCCGTAACCGAAATTAACAATAAAAGTGCAAATAAACTGTTTTTCATTTTTTTGAATATTAGTGTTTCGTTTTATAAATTTTATGATTTAAATGGATAAATTCTAAAGGCAGCAGCAATTCCTTTTATATTTTTTTTGGCGTTACCACAAGGGTCGCGCCTTTCGCTCCAATCCGTCATTGCGAGCGGAGCGTGGCAATCTGTTGAACATATAGCTTCACAAACTCGCAAAGCCGGGATTTCCTCTCCAGTCCCTAACGCAGCTCGCGGTTCAGTCAAAACCAATGCTAATTCAGCATCTGTAAATACTGTAATTTTTAGAATTTAGACTGCTAAACCAATTTTTCTGTTAGGAAAGTTAGTCACAAAATCGCAACAAAACTTTTTGTCATCCCTTAAATCGACTCGAAAATATCCGAAATCGATTTCGTTTTAATAAGAAATTTACAGGAAAGTTAAAAGACTCCGTTTTTCAAATAGCTACCAAACGGAATTAAATCCGTCTAAAATTGCCTGATTGTATTTTATTTCATCAAATTCATAAAGTTTGGGCGCTTTATGCCTAACGCCAGCCCTTCTTTGGTTGGTGGCAATTAAAATGCGGTAATTGAGCATTTTTCTGCTAAAATTGCGACGATCCAATTTTTTCTCCAATACGGTTTCATACAACGCTTGCAGCTCCGGCATCGTAAATTGTTTTGGCAATAAATTTAAACCAATTGGCTCGCTGTTCAATTCCTTTTTTAAGGTTTGGTGTGCTTTCAAGATGATTTTTTTATGATCGAGAATCATCTCCGGAAGTTCGTTAATGGAATGCCACTCGCAAGATTCAGAAATAAAATCGACGGTCGTTTCCTTTACTTTTGAATATTCAACCAAAGCATAATATCCAACGGTCACAAATCTTTGTTGAAACCATTCCCGTAAATCTTCTGAAATAATTTTGTGTTCTATCAAAAGTTTGGTGTGGCTATTTTCATTTCTGCTCACATTTCCGAACAAATAAAACTGCTTCAAAAAAATGTTTTCCAGCCCAATTCTTTCTTTAAGAACCGAATTTGTGCCTTCACTAACATCTTTGTCTTTCTCCACAAACCCTCCAGGCAAAGCCCATTTCTCTATGCTTTTTAGTTTTAAAAGCAGTATTTTCAATTCATTGTTGTCGAACCCAAAAAGTACGCAATCAACTGACAAACCGGGATGTATATTTTCAATTTTTATGGATTTTTTGTTTTTCATTTGAAGCAAATTTAAGTTAAATTCATTTTTTATGTACGCTATTTAAATATTTATTTTATATTTGTGTCATATTAACACAATGACAAATATACAAATTATGAATACCTACGCAAAACTACTGTTGTTTATGCTTTTGGCGGTTGGATTTAACCTGCAGGCGCAAACAACTTTTATTGACTTAAATAAAAATGGCCAAAAAGAAATTTACGAAGACGTAAATGCGCCTTTAAATGAAAGAGTAAACGATTTGATTCCAAGAATTTCATTGGAAGATAAAGTAAATCTCGTAATCGGCATGGGAATGAATTTACCCGGAATATCCGATGCCAAGGCGAAAGAAAAAGTGCCCGGAGCCGCAGGAAGCACTTACCCGTTAACCGATCTTGGAATTCCGTCAATCGTTTTGGCAGACGGGCCGGCCGGATTGCGAATTGAACCAAAAAGAGAAGGCACAGACCAAACATTTTATTGCACGGCATTTCCAATCGCCACTTTATTGGCTTCTACCTGGGACACCGAATTGGTTGAAAAAATTGGTATGGCCATGGGAGAAGAAGTGAAAGAATATGGCGTAGATATTTTATTGTCGCCGGCCATGAATATTCATAGAAATCCGCTGGCCGGCCGCAATTTCGAATATTTTTCCGAAGATCCTTATTTAAGCGGCTTTATAAGTTCGTCCATTGTCAAAGGCATTGAATCCAATGGCGTTGGCACTTCAGTAAAACATTTTGTTGCCAATAATGCAGAAACCAACAGAATGATGTCAAATACCATTGTTGGTGAGCGTGCCTTAAGAGAAATTTATTTGCGAGGTTTTGAAATTGTCGTGAAAGAAGCGCAGCCGTGGACCATTATGAGTTCCTACAACAAAGTGAATGGCGTTTATACCTCGGAAAGCAATGAATTATTAAACACCATTCTTAGAGATGAATGGGGTTTTAAAGGGTTGGTAATGACCGATTGGTTTGCGGGTGCGGATGCCGTGGCGCAAATGAAAGCAGGAAATGATTTGTTGATGCCGGGAACTGATACACAAAAAACAGAAATTTTAAATGCCTTAAAAGATGGTTCGCTGGATGAAACTATTTTAAATGAAAATGTAAAAAGAATTCTAAGCGCCATCCTTCAATCTCAAAGTATAAAATCATATGCTTATTCAGATGCCCCAGATTTAGAAGGACATGCAAAAATAGCCAGACAGGCTGCGGCTGAAGGTACCATTTTACTTAAAAACGATAATACACTTCCTTTAAGTAAAGAATCGAAAAAAATTGCCACCTTCGGAAACGGTTCTTATGATTTTATTGCCGGTGGAACAGGAAGTGGTGACGTAAATGAAGCTTATACGGTTTCTTTGGTTGAAGGATTGGAAAACGCCAACTATGTTGTTGATGCCAGTTTGAAAAACCAATATGAAAATTATATTTCAGTTGAAAAAGCAAAACTTCCAAAAAAGAAATTCTTCTTCGAATTGTTGCCTCCAATTGCAGAAATGCCACTTGAAAAAGCTTCAGTAAAAGCAAAATCAAAAGAAACTGATATTGCTTTTATTACCATCGGAAGAAATTCCGGCGAGTTTCAAGACCGAAAATTAGAAGGTGATTTTTACTTAACCGCTGCGGAAAAAGAAATGATAAAAACGGTTTCCGAAGCTTACCATTCCCAAAATAAAAAAGTGGTGGTGTTGCTGAATATTGGTAACGTCATTGAAATCGACAGCTGGAAAAACCAAGTTGACGCCATTGTTTTGGCTTGGCAAGGCGGACAAGAAGCCGGAAATTCATTAGCAGATATTATTTTAGGTAATGTGAATCCCTCTGGAAAATTACCAACAACTTTTCCAATTGATTATAAAGATGTCTCTACTTTTAAAAACTTCCCCGGGAAAGAACTTCCAAATGCGGTAGAAGAAAAAATGGGGATGATGTCAAAAGGAAAACCAATGGAAGTTATATATGAAGAAGGCATTTATGTTGGCTATAGATACTTTAATACATTTGGTGTTAAAACAGCCTTTCCATTTGGATTTGGACTTTCCTACACTTCATTTTCTTATGATGACATTTCAATAAATACCGAATCAAAAGAAAATATGGCAACGGTTTCCATCACCATTTCAAACACAGGAAAAGTGAGCGGAAAAGAAGTGGTGCAATTGTACTTAAATGCGCCTAAAAACACAATAGATAAACCTAAAATGGAATTAAAAGCTTTTGCCAAAACCAAATTATTGGCGCCGGGCGAAAGTGAAACCATTCAATTTATACTTAATGAAAAAGATTTGGCTTCCTTTAATACTGACAAATCTAGTTGGATTACAGATGCAGGATTATATACTGTTAAAATTGGAAGTTCAAGCGAAAACATTAAATCAACAACTACTTTTACGTTAAATGATGATATAATTGTAGAAAAAGTACATAAAGTTTTAGTTCCCAAACAAGCAATTAAGGAACTGAAACATTAAAATTAAAGTGATTTGTTAATTAAGTTTTTTTTGAATAGGCTGCATTTTTTTAGTGCAGCCTATTTTTATGGAAAATATTTAATTTAAAAAAGATTTTCATCATTTTTGCAATTATTCAGCTATCGGCATATAAATTTCGGCCTTCCAATTCAATTCATCGCCGCCTTGTTGAGGATCATTAAAAAATAATTCTGTCGGTAATTTTTCTACATTAATATGCTGCCTTTTGGCATAATCCAATAGGTAATTCCAAGTTCTGTCTGAATATCTGTAATTTCCGTTATAAGTGGCTTTAATGGCTGGAATTGATTTTATTTCCTTGAAGAAAATACCATTGGAATTCGCTATTGAATCACTTTTTTTAACTGGAAAACAGAAATCAAATGTTATTTTTTCACTATCAAAATCCCAAGAGGTGATTTGCAAATAGGGTTTCCCATGAATATCGATATCATTGTTTATAAAAAAATTCATAATTTCCATATTTGCCAACACCATTTTTGCCGCCTTGTCTTTTTGGGTTGTAATTACCGATTTACAGGCACAAAAAGCTGCCGGAATGCTGTCTTTTCCATTTAATTTTATTCTAAAATATTTCAGGTAATTTGGAAGTCCGTTGGCGAAATCCGTTACAGTATTGACTGCAAATTTTTCTATGGGCGCTTTGGAAAACGGGATTAAAATCCTATTTTTTAAGGAATGCTTTTCTTCAGAAACATAAACTTTAACTTTGGACAAAGAGTCATTAACCTGCGCTATTTCCCAAATTAACACATAACTGCTGTCATTCTTATGAATCAATTGTTTAATCTCTGAGGACAATGAATCTTTAAAAGTAACTATTTGTATGTCCTTATTTTTAACCAATTCTTCCCCCCAAGTTTTAATGGCGTCATACATAATCCCTGAATTCGAATTCACTTTAAAAGTGACTAAATAATCATATTTTTTAATAAACAAATACCAGGTCAACCCAAATACTAAAATTAAAATCCCTAAAATTGTTGTTTTTTTCTTCATAAATATTTTTTAAAACTATTTCAAATGATCATTTTTCATCTGTTTATATTTTATTTTTTATTGGTAATCCCGAAAATTCGGGACTGCCTGCCTGCCGCAGGTAGGTTCGCCTTTAATCATTCCTTTGTGTATCAAAATTTGTTATGCTCGTTTCATTTTAAGTTTTTCAACCACAAATTTTCCCAAATCGCGCCCTTGTTTTACGCCAACCTCAACTGCTGCCCTATAATGAATTCCTCCGTACATTCTGCTTATGGCAGCTTCATCTGCAGCTTCATTAAAAGAACTGAAAGATCTGACAGGCAAACCAAACGGAACTTCCGTATCATCGTCAAACTGGAAATTGTCTCCAAAAATATCGGTCAATGCCGTTGAGGCCGCCCCGGAAACTACGCTGTGCCCACTTGTATATTCAGGAAATGGCGGAGTTTGCAGAATTGGTTTCCAATTTTCATCAATGTATTGATTGATCAACGTTTCTGGCCTAATTAAATTGCTTCTGTATTTTTCGTCCCAACAGCTAATGAACGCATCGGCAATGGCAAGTGACGTTTTAGTGGCCGCAAAAACAGAATCGTCAAAATCACTGTTTGTTTTTAATGAGGCAATTTTTGCGATCCCCATCCAATGTGCGCCCGGAGTGATTTTTTTGGTGGCAAACATCAAGTGACCCCTTGTAACGGAAACATACGGATTGCAATCCCAAAATTGAGCGATTTTTACTTCTTCGGATTCATCCCCTTTTTCAAAAGTGGCATTGCCTATATTATACACTTCTATCAATTCTTTATAAAATTCCGATTTTTTATCGAGTGAAAATGCCGGAGGCGGAATTGGCTTAAACTGCGACGATGAGTCTATCACAAACGTTCTTATTTTAGCCCAATGCGGTTCAATACCATCCATATAACCGGGAGGCGTTGGCTGCCATTTTGAAGGATCATTAGATGTCACGGTATATTTTGGCATAGTTCTCGTTTGTTTGTAATTGTCCTTATCCAGCCATAATTTTATGTGCGATGCCACTTCCAAACCATATTTCCTGGCAATTTCAAATTCGGTTTTATTGGCAGTTTCCCAAACATTGTATAAACTGTCCCGAAGTTCAATAATTCTGTCTTCAGAAAAAATAAGTTCCCTGCTTACCTCGATATGCGCAATTAACGCGGCTAACTGCGGATTTAAAGTTCCGTTTGTTTCATCAAAAACGGGTATTGGCGTTAAGCCATGCAATTGGCCACTCAGGGAATTATATTTTTTATTATGACTGGCAATTATTTCATAAGCAGCCACATTTGGGTAAGCGAAAATACGGCTTGCCACAGGCGGCGAAAAAATGTCGTGAATCATTATTTCGGTAATTTTATCAGTTGCCAAATAATAATGTTGTGGTGTAATTACAATTGGCGTAGTTTCTTTTTGGCATCCCATAAAGAAAATCGAAGCCATAGATGCGCATAACGCATAACCTTTAGTTCTTAATTTCATAAATCTCTGCATTGTTATTGTTAATAGTTACCAACAAATATTGTTTGTTGTTAAATGTTAAAATGTTTAATTTTTTCACTTCCTTGCCCATAAAATTTAGCCCTAAAAAATTTCCTGAAACAATGTTTTCGGGATTTATGATTAAAGCGCCAGGAAAACCGTCGAACCGGCCTTGGAAAGGGCTAACCCCAAAATAATTGCCGCCTGCCAAAACCTCCTCAATTTTATCGCCGTTAAAATCGTATTTTAAGAATGTTGTTATTGGTGCCACTTGCAGTTTTCTGTCGAAAGGCACAAAGCTAAAAACGCCCTTATTGTTTTGCAAATAGCCTGATTGTAAGTTATTTACGGCTAATTTTATTCCTTTATCCAACAATGCTTTATCAAAAACCTCATAGAGCGTTTTCCCTGCAAAATCTTTGTATTTAGGAAATTTCTTTTTGGTTAAGCCAACAAGCTGACTCGACAATTCATCTAAATTGGCCAAGGTATAATATTTTCCGTTTTTTTCAGTGGCAATAACAGTTTCCGTTTTTCCGTTGGTATCAAAATCTCCATAAAAAAGTTGCATTGGATTGTTATAGGAAGCCTTAAATTTTGTGTTTAACCCCCAATTTCCCAACAAATAATCTTCATCGCCGTCGTGGTCAATATCAAAAGAAATAATGCTTTGCCACAAGCCATTTTCATCATTTTGAAGTTTTTCTTTTGAAACATCCACAAAATCAGTTTTGGTGTTTTTCAAGAATTTAGGCGACATCCATTCCCCGATAACAATCAAATCCAATAACCCGTCTTGGTCAAAATCGGTCCAAATAGCATCGGTTACCATGCCAATATTTGTAAGTGCTTTACAATTTAAAAGGTTGAAATTTCCCTTGGTGTTTATTAAAATATAAGACGATGCCGCTTTGCCAAAATCGTTTGGAACGGCGCCACCACCAATAAAAATATCTAAATCTCCGTCATTGTCAAAATCGGCTTCTTTAGCCACCATTCCATTTTTAAAATATTCCGGAATTACACTTTTAACAAACTCATTTTCATTCTGAATATAAAATCTGTCCTGCATTGCAGCAGATTTTATTGAAAACAAACCACCTCCGCTCAAGGCAAATACATCTGTTTTTTTATCGCCGTTAAAATCTTTGACAATAAATGCCACGTCTTCATAAATTGATTCGTTCCATAAACTATTGGTTGAATCTTTTTCAAAAAACCCGTCTTTTTGAAGATAAATGCTTGCGTTTTCTCTATTGGAACCGCCAAACAACACGTCAACTTTACCGTCATTGTCAATATCGGCAATGGTGGTTGCAATTCCCCGGTCAGAAATATTATAAGGAATTAATTTTTGGACATCGGAATCAACCGCATAATTTTCATTATGCTTAAAATTAATCCCTAAATTGCCTTCAACCTTCTTAAATAATGGCTCAATTTTTGTCTTTTTTCGGACAGAAATTGTCTTTTTAGCATCATATTTTACTTGTAGGGTTTGATTTAAAGGGATGTTTTTAAAAACTTGTTTGGTTTTGTTGGGCCAAATTATTTCCAATGAATCCACTATTTTTTTATCCCCAAAACCAAAATGAATAATGGGTTCCGAAGAAGATTCAAAACCTCTGGCCGTATATAATTCTTTTGATTGAAGGCTGCCGTTTGAATACGCAATCGCTTTTGTCCCGATCCCAAAAACGTTCATTTTTTCAAACGTAAATTTTAGTTTTAGGTAAGAAGCTTTGCCATTTGTTTTATTGATATAAAAGGAGGGTTTGGCATTTAAGTTATTGGTGACAATATCCAAATCGCCGTCATTGTCCAAATCGCCATAAGCTGTTCCGTTTGAAATTACGCTGTCTTTAGGAATCCAGGAATCTGATTTGTTTAAAAATTTCAGGTTTTTAGACCCTTGAAAAATATAGTTTTGGACAGCACCTGAAGGCATCAATTTCAACGCTTCATTGTCAATTAATTTTGTGTTGTTCAGTTTTTTCTGAATTTGTTCATTGGAAACAAAATTCACATAATCCAAATCGTTCGGACGTTTTGGAATTCCGTTAGAGATAAATAGATCCTGTTCGCCATCTTGATTGTAATCATTAAACAAAGCGCTCCAACTCCAGTCCGTCGCAGCAACACCGCTTTGCAAGGCAACTTCCGTAAATGAATTTCCGCCATTGTTTAACTGCAACATATTTCTTGAAAACTGGTAGTGGTAACCAAGCTCATTAATACGCATATTAAGCATAGACACATTTTCATCTCCAACAGTTGATTTTAAAATTTTCTCGGCTGAGGGAAGCATATCCAATGTCATAATATCCGGAAATCCGTCATGGTTGATGTCTGCCACATCATTTCCCATAGAAAACCTGCTGGTGTGCCCAAAATATTGTTTCAAGCTTTCAGAAAATGTGCCGTCGCCATTATTTAAATAGTAATAATCATCTTCATGAAAATCGTTTCCAACATAAATATCCGGATAACCGTCATTGTTGAAATCTGCAACAGCCACGCCCAATCCGTAACCATTGGCACCACCAAAAATGCCCGCTTGTTCGCTTACGTCTTCAAAACTGTTTCCGTTATTTCTCAACAGTTTATCGCCGCTTTCATAAGATCGGTTATTTCTGATGGAAGCTTTTCCGAAAGATTCCTGATTGTGCACTGCGTGATTCAATAAATAAATATCTAAATCTCCATCCAAATCGTAATCAAGAAATGCTGCGGTAGTGGAATAATTTTCGAAATCCAATCCATATTTTGCTGAACTTTCCGTAAAAGTAGCATCTCCATTGTTGATAAAAAGTTCATTATGCCCGTTAAATCCGTTGATGCCAACAACTGCGCACACATAAATATCCAACAATCCATCGCCATTTACATCACCCATCACAACGCCTGTATTCCAGTCGCTATTTCCTTCCACACCAGCGGAAATTGAAATATCTTCAAATTGTAAATTACCTTTATTTAGGTACAATTTATTTTTTACCTGATTGCCGCTAAAATAAATATCGGGCAAACCATCATTGTTAATATCGCCAATGGCAACACCGCCGCCATTGTAAAAATAGAGGTAATCCAAAATATTTAAATCGTCGGTTTCGGTAATTTTATTGCTAAAATCGATGCCGCTTTTTTCAGTATCCAACAATTTGAATACTTCCCCTTCTTTTTGTCCGCACCCCAGCAATAGCAAAGTGAA
>PHDE01000132.1 GCA_002842505.1 Bacteroidetes bacterium HGW-Bacteroidetes-3
TATGGATGGAAGACTTGATGTGATGGTAGGCAACTTTATGGCTTTTGACCCCGCTTATTTTTCTCCCGCGACACCCAATTTAATGCCAAGTCCCGCAGAATATAATGGTCAGGCCTCCATATTGTACGAGCAACAATCCGATGGAAAATTTATTGATGTTACCCAGAAAAACAAGCTGTTTTATCCTGATTCGAGGTGTATGGGCCTAACCATTTTCGATTATGATGATGATGGCGATTTGGATATTTTTCAGGCCAACGACCATCAACTTAATTTCCTTTTCAAAAATGACAATGGGTTTTATAAAGAAGTTGCAGTTGGAAGTGGCGTGGCGGCAAACGATAATGGCATTGGCACAGGATCCATGCACGCAACGATTGGTGATATTGATGGTGACGGCTTGATTGACATCCTTGTTTCAGACCTTAACCATGGAGCGCTATACCGCAATGTTGGCAATGGTATTTTTGTTGATATTACGGCGGAGAGCGGCGTTATGGCAGCTATGGCGGGTAAAGGTGGTTGGGGTGCTTCACTTTTTGATTATGACAATGACGGAGACCTTGATATTGTTGCCGCAAACGGAACTGCAGAAGAACTTATTCTGCAATATCCTTTATTGATGGAGAATGACGGGAAAGGAAAATTTAAGAATGTCGGAAAAAACCATGGCGCTTATTTCTCGACCAAACGTTCCGGTCGGGGTTTGGCGGTAGTGGATTTTAACAATGATGGTTTTCTGGATATTATGATCTCTCATGTCGATAAGCAGGGAACAGCCGCACTACTCAGAAATGAAGGCGGAAACGGCAACCACTGGCTTGGATTGACATTGAAAGGGAAGAACGGGCCGGCTTCTGCCATAGGCGCAAAAGTGACTGTAACGGCTGGCGGGAAAAAACAGGTTTTGGTCAATCAATGGGCAACAAGCTACCTTTCAAATAATGATCAGCGTATTCATATCGGGCTCGGTCAGCAAAAACAGATTGACCAGCTTGAAATCAACTGGTCCGACGGAAAAAAGGAGGTCTATAAAAATATTGCGGCTAACCGGTATTTGACTATTTTACAGGGAAAAGGAATCATAAAAAATTAAAATATTTAATAATCAAAAAAATCAAGCACATGAACAGCATGTATGTAAGTAAAGTTGTGGATCTCACTAATCCCGAAAAAAATGTCATTTATAATATGACCCATGAAGAAGCTGTTACTATTGTAAAATCAGGGGATGTTGAGGCTGTTCGCAAAATTGACGGTCAATTCGCACTGGTTTCTGTTGAAGGCAAAACAATTAGAATGGCAAGATCCATTGGGCGTCCGTTGCGTTATTTTATCGCAAAAAGAGCTGTAGGACCTCAACTGGTGATTGCGGAACGCATCGATGTTATTTATGATTATCTTAAAAAAGAAGGCATGGATGATCAGTTTCATCCATCTTATACACGGATGGCTCCGGCGCATTATGTCACAAAAATAGAACTGCTGGGCTGTCCTGATCCAAATCCGGTTTATACTAGGTTTTTCACGCCCGAACGAAATAAATTTAACCCTGAAAACCCGGAACAGATAGGAAAAGATTATATAGGTGCCGTTTACAATGAAATTAAAAAATGGCTGCAATATCGTGCTAAAACGGGTCCGATAGGAGTTACTTTTTCTGCCGGAATTGACAGTGGTTCGATTTTCTTATTGACTTATCACGCACTTAAAGAACTTGGTGAAAGCCCGTCGAGATTGAAAGCATTTACCCTTTCAATTGACGGAGACGGCGCCGATTTATTGCAGGCCAGAAAATTTCTGAAAGCCTTGGATTTGGAATTATTCCTGGAACCAATTGAGTTGGATTATTCAGCATTGGATTGGAAAAAGGCTATTAATGTTGTTGAAGACTATAAGCCGCTTGATATACAATCGGCAACGATGAATTTGTCCCTTTTGCAGGGAATCAGGTCACGTTATCCCGATTGGAAATATATCATTGACGGAGACGGCGGCGATGAAAATCTGAAAGATTATCCGATTGAAGACAATCCGGAATTGACCATTCGCAGTGTCCTCAATAACCTGATGTTGTATCACGAAGGCTGGGGTGTTGAATCAATCAAACATTCATTGACTTATTCAGGAGGGTTGAGCAGAGGTTATATGCGAACATTCGCGCCTTCCGATTTGCTTGGTTTTGAAGCATTCAGCCCCTATACATTGCCCAATGCAATTGAAATTTCTGAGGGAATCCCCTATATTGAAATGACCGATTGGGACCATCAAAAACTATACGACCTAAAAGGGCAAATAGTATTTGAAGGCGTTAAAGCCATTACGGGTATTGAAATGCCTGTTTTCGAGAAAAGACGTTTTCAGCATGGTGCAGCTTCCAAAAACGATTTCAACAAACAATTTCCTGCCAAAGAAATAGATTACAGGAAAGCGTTTCTTTCAAAATATGAGTGAGAAAATTGAAACGATCAGCAATGACAAATGGATCCTTGCCAACCGCGGAAAGAAAAATCGTGTTGATCCGGAAAAACCTTATGCCTGGCTGGTAGAAAAAGAACGCGCCGTTTCAGGAAAAATTGAAGACACGGCAATCATTTTTCTTACGAACCGCGAATGCCCTTTTCATTGTTTGATGTGCGATTTGTGGAAAAACACTACCGATAAATCTGTTCCGGTTGGTGCCATTCCCGATCAAATTGAATGGGCTTTGAAACAAATGCCTGAGGCTAAACATTTGAAGTTGTACAATAGCGGAAGTTTCTTTGACAAAAAAGCCATTCCAGAGGAGGATTATGGGCGAATTGCATCTTTGGTATGCAGTTTCGAAACTGTTATTGTTGAAAGCCATCCAAAATTTATCAATGAAAGATGCCTCCGTTTCAGGGACATGATAAAGCCTGAATTACAAGTTGCAATAGGATTAGAAACCGTACATCCCGAGATTCTTTCAAAACTGAATAAGCAAATGACCTTGGAGGATTTTAGGAATTCAGTCAGTTTTTTGAACCAAAATGAAATCACGTCAAGGGCATTTATTTTACTAAAAACCCCTTTTCAGTCAGAATCCGAAGGCATTTATTGGGCGAAAAAATCCATTGATTTTGCTTTTAGTGCCGGTGTTGAATGTTGCACTGTTATTCCGGTGAGAGCAGGTAACGGCGCCATGGATTTGTTAATGGAAAAAGGCGACTTTAGTTTGCCTAATATCCATTCTTTGGAAACAGTTTTGGAATATGGCATTAGTCTAAATGCCGGACGTGTATTTGCCGATGTTTGGGATTTGGGAATATTTTCCGTCTGCGAAAAATGTATCGACCAAAGAATGGGAAGGTTAGCGGATATGAATTTGAGTCAGCGCATACCAAGCAGGGTTACTTGCAGTTGCGATTTGCCAAACTCGAAAACTGAATAGAAATAAATTAAATAATTAGGGTGAAATTCTAATGAGTACCACTTTTTGCGTTAAGGATTACTTCACTTATTTATAATTTTTTATAGGAGTTCAGTGAACCTTGTTTGAAGCGGAAATCCTGGCATTGCGATTTCGTAAACTGAGTTAAAGATTGCTTTGTCCTTCGCAATGACAGATTGTAACGGAAAGCCTGACCCTTGTGGTAACGCCCAAATAGTGATGATGATATTTTGCTGTTTAAATTAGAATTTAGCCAATAATGGCAGTTAACCAATTTATTAAGAAAGTATATGGCATTAAAGGAAATTAGCATAAGAAATTTGGTCATAATTTGGAGTGTGTTTGGGATGTTTTCTTGCAACACCAAACAAGAAAATCAAGAAGCGCCTTTGTTTAAGAGCTTATTGGCAAGCCAAACAGGCATTGATTTTGAAAATAAAGTTATAGACACCAAAGATTTTAATATTTTCTCCTACCGCAATTTTTACAATGGCGCAGGCGTGGGAATTGGAGATATTAATAATGACGGATTGCCCGATGTTTATATGATTTCCAATTCTGGATCAAATAAATTATTTTTAAATCTGGGAAATTTAAAATTTAAGGACATCACCATTTCTTCGGGTGTTAAAGGGGAACATATCTGGTCAACTGGGGTTGTGATGGTTGATATAAATAACGATGGTTATTTGGATATTTATGTGTCAAATGCCGGAAATGTAAAAGGCGACACAAAACAAAATGAGTTATTTATAAATAATAAAGATTTAACTTTTACGGAAAAAGCGGCTGAATATGGCTTAGATGACACTGGATTTACAACGCAGGCTTCCTTTTTTGATTATGATGGTGACGGTGATTTAGACGTTTATATACTGAATAACAGCTTTATACCTGTGAATACTTTAAATTATACGAATAAAAGAGACCTAAGGGACAAAGATTGGCCATTGCCTGAACTTTTTAAAGGTGGCGGCGACAAGTTGTTGAGAAATGATAACGGAAAATTTGTGGACGTAAGCGAACAAGCAGGAATTTATGGAAGCCTTATTGGATTTGGGCTGGGCGTTGTTGTTGGCGATATGAACAATGATTTATTGCCCGATATTTATGTTTGCAATGATTTTTATGAACATGACTATTTATATATCAATCAAGGAGACGGCACTTTTAAAGATGAAATAAAGGATTATATGGTTCACATTTCTATGTCATCTATGGGGGCAGATATGGCTGATATCAACAATGATGGCTATCAAGATATTTATGTTGCGGATATGCTTCAAGAGGAAGACAAGCGCTTGAAGGAACTGGCTGATTTTGAAGGATATGATCTTTATCAATTAAAATTAAGCAGGGATTTTTACCACCAGTATATGCAAAATACCTTACAGCTTAATAACGGCAACAACACTTTTTCTGAAATTGCCTTTTTGGGCGGTGTGGCGCAAACGGATTGGAGTTGGTCACCGCTTATTTTTGATATGGACAATGATGGTTTTAAAGATATTTTTGTGACCAACGGCCTTAACCGCGATCTTACCGATCAGGATTTTATGAATTATTTTGCGAATGGTGTTATTCAAAAAATGGCTTTGACAGGTAAAAAAGAGGAAATAGAAACAATTGTTGCTAAAATGCCGAGCGTCGCTATTTTAAATTATGCATTTAAAAACAATCGGGATTTAACCTTTACCAATATGGCGGTAAATTGGGGATTTGACCAATTAACATTTTCCAGTGGCGCGGCGTATGCCGATTTGGATAATGACGGCGATTTAGATCTTATTGTCAGCAATGTGAATCAACCTTCATTGGTATATGAAAATACAGCCAACAAAAAATTAAAAAACAACTTTTTAAAAGTAAAACTCGTTGGTTCCGATAAAAATAAATTTGCTGTTGGCGCCCAAGTTAAATTATTTTACAAAAAGCAAATAATCATGCAGCAATGCATGCCGTCAAGAGGTTATCAATCTTCTGTGGACTATGTTTTAAATTTTGGCCTGGGCACAATAAATCAGCTCGATTCCATAAAGGTAATTTGGCCAGATCAAAAAACGCAACTATTAAAAAATTCTGAAGTAAATAAAACTTTGGTTTTAAATTACAAAGATGCCGATTTATTGCTTTCAACTAAAATTGAATCAGCCGAAAAACGCTTCTTCAAAAAAATAGATCAGCAAACCATTGCCCATAAAGAGGATGATTATATTGATTTCAATTATGAGGGTTTGGTCCCGGAAATGCTTTCAAAAGAAGGTCCGGCAATTGCTGTTGCAGATATTAATAATGACGGATTGGATGATATTTTTGTCGGTGGCGCATTTCAACAAGAAGGACGATTGTACCTGCAAAATAAAGAAGGACAATTCACGCCGACGAATTTTATCACTGAAGCTTTTTTTGAAGACACTTATGCAATTTTTATTGATGTTGACAATGACAAAGATTTAGATTTAGTCATTGGTTCCGGAGGTAATTTTAAAAATGCAAGAACTGGCGTCAGGGTTTATTTTAACAATGGAAAAGGCAAATTTGGTGATTATAAAATAATTGTGCAGTCAAACTCAAATATAGCCGCCATTGCGCCTTATGATTTTGATGGTGACGGCGATGTCGATTTATTTGTCGCAAGCTTAAGTGTTTTAGGCGTTTATGGAATGAACCCTACAAACATGCTGTTAGAGAATGACGGAAAAGGCAATTTTAAGGATGTTACAAACGAAAAAGCTTCCGAAGTGAAATCTATTGGCATGACTACAGATGCGGTTTGGGAAGATATGGATGGCGATGGCATAAAAGATTTAATAGTTGCAGGTAATTGGATGTCTCCCCAAATATTTAAAAATGACGGCAAAAAATTGACCGAATTAAAATCGAATTTAAACACCATTTCTGGCTCGTTTAATTGCGTTAAAGTAGTGGATATTGATAAAGATGGTGATTTTGACATTATTTTAGGCAATAGAGGCGAAAATTCTTTTTACAAAGCCGATGCTTCCCATGAGTCCAAAATGTTTGTCAGCGATTTTGACAACAATGGCACCATAGAGCAAATATTTACCAGAAGCATCAACGGCAAAGATATGCCCGTCCATCTTTTAAACGAGTTAAAATCCCAAATAAACACCAAAAGCATTAAAAATATTACGTTTGCTGATTATGCTGTAAAATCAATGAACGATTTGTTTTCAAAAGAGGTTTTAGACAATTCACTTGTAAAAAAAATTAATAAGTTTCAATCGGTTGTGCTGTTAAATAATAAAAATCAGTTCACCGTAAAACCTTTGCCAATTCGCGCCCAAATGTCAACGATAAATAACATTTTGGTTATGGATGTTAATAAAGACGGGAATTTAGATTTAGTGACCACCGGAAATAATTACAACTATAAAACGCAATATACGCGACAAGATGCAAGTTACGGCGACGTGTATTTTGGCGATGGTAAAGGTGAATTTATTTGGCAATCTCCAAAAACAACAGGTTTTTTTGTGAAGGGGCAAATTAAAGAAATGGTGCTTATGAATGCCAATAAAGAAACAAAATACATTTTGGTTGCCCCCAACAATGACAACCTGCAATTTTTTAAAATAAATGATTAATAGAATCCTGTTTTTAATGTTTTTGATGCTGGCAGCTTGTAAACCTGATCCTGAAAAAGATTTGTTTACGGAAGTTCCAAGCAGCCATTCACAAATCAATTTTGAAAATACTTTGCAGGATTCCAAAACACTAAATGCATTGGATTATATGTATTTTTATGATGGTGGCGGTGTTTCAGCAGGCGATATTAATAATGACGGGCTTCCCGATATTTATTTTACGGCAAACAAAGGTCCAAACAAATTATACCTTAATAAAGGCAATTTTATATTTGAAGACATTACCGATAAAGCAGGTGTTTCAGGAAATTCAGATTGGAATACTGGTACGGTTATGGTCGATATAAATGGCGATGGCTTATTGGATATTTATGTGTGTGCCGTTGTAGGAATATTAGGTTTTGAAGGCCACAATGAATTGTTTATCAACAATGGCGACCTTACTTTTTCGGAGCAATCTGCCCAATATAATTTAAATATTAAGTCACAAGCAAACAATGTTGCCTTTTTTGATTATGACAAAGACGGCGATTTGGATATGTATCTTTTAAATGAAGGAAAACACAGTGCGGAATCTTTCGGGCCGGCTTCAAACAGATTCATAATAAGTGAAGGCAATGGTGATAGATTGCTGCGAAATGATAATGGAAAATTTATTGATGTAAGTAAGGAAGCGGGCATTTATAGTGGCGTTAATAGCTATGGTTTAGGCGTTGCTGTCGCCGATTTCAACAATGATGGCTGGGATGATATTTATGTGAGCAACGATTTTCATGAAGATGATTATTACTACATCAATCAAAAAAACGGCACTTTTTCCGAACAATTAAAATCCCGTTTTGGCAAAGTGAGCCGCTATTCTATGGGAAATGATGTGGCAGATATCAATCATGACGGTTTTCCGGACGTGATAACTTTAGATATGATGCCCGAGGAAGAGCAATTTTCAAAATCGACCTTGAGCGATAATGACATAAAATACCATAAAATTAGGGCGAATCTGGGTTATTCTCCCCAATTTGCACGAAATATGCTGCAAATTAACCAAAAAGGTGACTATTTTACGGAGATTGCTTTTTATAGTGGCGTTGAAGCTACCGACTGGAGTTGGGCGCCGTTATTGGCAGATTATAATCAGGATGGGGAATTGGATCTTTTTGTCACAAATGGAATTTATAGGCGATTTAATGACTTGGATTATTTGAAAACCTATACCGATTTAGCCACCAAAAAAAATATTAGCGCCTCAAGGCTGTATGATCAAAAGGCTTTGGAATTAATGCCGAAAGGTGCCGTGCATAATTATTTTTATAAAGGAAACAGCAATTTGAAATTCGAGGATAAATCTGGTGTTTGGCATAAAAATACGCCCACAGAATCAAGTGGCGCAGCCTATGCGGATTTAGACAATGATGGCGATTTAGATTTAATCATCAACAATTACAATGCAAAACCCAGTATTCTTAAAAACAATTCAAAAAACAATGCCTTTTTAAAACTAAGTTTTAATGCACCAACTAAAAATAAATTTGCCTTAGGCACCAAAGTCATTGCTTACCATAAAGGCCAATTGCAATTTAGGCAATTGTACACTTCGAGAGGATTTCAATCTTCTGTGGAACCAATAATTCATTTCGGATTTGCCCAGGAAAAAGAAATTGATTCACTTTTAATTATTTGGCCAGACAACACTTCCGAATTATTTAAAAATGTAAAAACGAACCAAACATTGGTCATAAAACCATCCGCTAAAAGACAAATTGTAAATTATGCGACTTTATTCCAAACCAATAAACCTTGGTTCAAAAAAGTAAACGACACCAGTTTTTTGAATATCAATCACGTTGAAAATAAATTTTCGGAATTTGACACACAAACATTAATTCCATACAAAGTTTCAACCCAAGGACCGGCTTTTGCAGTGGCAGACATCAATAATGATGGAAAAAAAGACCTGTTTATTGGTGGATCAACAAGAGTTGAAGCTAATTTATATTTGCAAAATAATGATCATATACAATTGCTAACACCTTCTTTTTTTAAGGAAGATGCTCTTTCTGAAGATGTGGACGCCATTTTTTTTGATGCTGACAACGATGGAGATTTAGATTTAATGGTTATTTCCGCAGGAAATGAATTCCACAGAAAATCGGAACCTTTAAAAGACAGGTTGTATATTAATAATGGTAAAGGTAAATTTTCAAAATCAATGGATGCCTTGCCTATTTATTATGAAAATGGGGCGTTTGTAAGAACCAATGATGTAGATAAAGATAAGTGGTTACTTGGAGAGGAATTTAGAACTAATTCAGGTTCAGAACCAAACGGAATACGTTCTATGAAATCACCAAAAGATCCTCCTTTTTTTCATTCTGACACCTACTTGCACCCCCCTGCTACATGGAATACACAAATTCCTCATGCACGAGGTGGAGTAATGAATTACTGGTTTTATTTGTTATCTGAAGGTAGTAGTGGCACTAATGATAATGGAGATAGCTATAACATACAACCCATAGGTATAGAAAAAGGAGCTGATATTATCTATTTAGCCTCAACGGTTTACTTCACAGCTTTAGTTG
>PHDE01000133.1 GCA_002842505.1 Bacteroidetes bacterium HGW-Bacteroidetes-3
AATCTAGAGATGCAAATCATTTACAAACGATTTTAATAAAGCAATCCCGGGATGCTCACTCTCGGGATTTTTCCCCTTAAACAAGTCCTCTTTTTTAAAATCTTTTTGACCAATAATTTTTATAGTTTCTTGTAATTTTAAATGTTTGTAAGCCATAGACCATTCACTAAATTCTCTTTTTTCAGAAAAACCCTCAAGTAATAAAACAATTTTCTGATGCCTTTTATCGTTTTCTATTTTTGAAAAAAGAATATCTATCCTTTCTTCAGAGCCCTCTAAAAATTGAACAAAAGTACCGTCAAAGTAAATAAGCATTCCAGAAATTTTATTCTGCAAATTATTTTTTCTGCATATTTCAAGTAAATTCTTTATATCTAGATCAGTCAAGATATGGGTCTGTTGGCTAACGTAAGCAATGTATTTTAGCAAAATGGTCCGTATTTGTACTTCTAAGATAAATGTTTTTTTTCATTTAAACCCAAATAAAAGTACAACTACACAAATCAAATTAATAAAAATAGAGGAACAACTCATAGATAAATAGTAATTTTGTAAAAAACATTAATAAAATGGAATTAAAACTAGATAAACCTATTTGCTTTTTCGATTTAGAAACAACCGGGACAAACATTGCCACGGATAGGATTGTTGAAATTTCCATACTAAAAGTTTTTCCTAATGGAAATAAAGAAAGTAATACTTGGAGAGTAAATCCACAAATTCCAATTCCTCCTTTTGTTACAACTATTCACGGAATTACCGATGCAATGGTAGCAAACGAACCAACTTTTAAAGAAATAGCCCCCAAAATATATGCATTGATAAAAGATGCAGATCTTGGCGGTTTTAATTCAAATAGGTTTGACATACCATTATTAGCAGAAGAACTTTTGCGTGCAGGCATTGATGTAGATTTTAAAAACACTTTATCTGTAGATGTGCAAACCATTTTTCACAAAATGGAAAAACGCACTTTAGAAGCGGCGTATAAATTTTATTGCAACGCAGACTTGAATGATGCCCACAGTGCTGAAGCAGATACAAACGCAACCTTTGAAGTGTTAAAAGCCCAAATAAAAAGATATGAAGAGCTTGAAAATAGCACAAAATTTTTAGCACAATTTAGTGAGCATAAAAAATTTGCAGACTTTGCGGGTTATATTGAGTATGATAAAAACGGTGAGGAAGTTTTTGCTTTTGGAAAACACAGAGGTAACAAAGTAGTAGAGGTATTAGAAAATGAACCCGGATATTTTGGTTGGTTGCTCAATGCAGATTTTCCTTTGTACACTAAAAAAATACTCACTAGCATCAAATTGAGAAAATTAAACAATAAATTAAATTAATTTTTACGGTTTTACCGTAATAATTTTAATATAAAATGTGATAGTTTAGTTGTCTACTAACTAATTAAATTTATTTGAATTTAGCAATAAATAAATTTTAATTAGACTATTTAATGAAAATAAACAAACTAGTTTTTTTACTAAGTATCCTTTACTCTATTTCTTTACTCTCTCAAGTACAATTAACAGGAGTTGTTAAAAATTCTATAGCGCCAATTGAGTTTTCAAACGTTGTGGTGACAGATACTCAGAACAACATTGTTTTTAGTACTATTACAGATAGTAATGGGAACTTCAATTTAATAAAAAATAAATGTAAATATAGACTAAGTATAAGTTTTTTTAGGCTTTGTAAACTGACAAATTCTGGGCTAGATTCCACTTTATCGGATTTGGGAGTAGAAATGGAAAATTCAACAAAATGAAAAATCTTACTTATTTTATGGTTTTCCTGTAATTGAGTAATATTTACTTTTAGTAACGTAGTCATTTCTTTCCAAAGACTAGAAAAAAACTGCTATAACAAATAAATAAAATGCCCAGAAAAGATTTTTTAAAACGAGAATCAATCACTTTTAAAATTATATACGTAATTGGTATAATTTCGTTTTTTCCCCATCTAGATACTTTAACAACTGGGAACAAAGAACAAAGTGTCATTTTTACGTTTTTTAATTTAGTACATTAATCTTGTTTTTTATTAGACTGATAATTTCAGACTAGACAGAAAATTGAAATCAAATCAAACCATAATGCATCTTTAAATTTGGTAACACCTCATAAAATTCATGCTCATATTGAAACTAAATAACGAACCGACAAACATTCAACAAACGATTTGCTACAACCGAAAATCTCCGATTTTCCAGTCACACAAATCTTATAAAAACCCGTTGTACCTAATACAGAAAAATTGAGAATAAAAAAATAAACAGAATGATAAAAATAAAAAAAGGAGTACTACTATGTTTATTGATGTTTACAAGCTTTTTAAATGCTCAATTTATAGTAACAGGAAAAGTAACTGACACTACAAACGAACCCATTGAATTTGTAAATGTTGTTTTTTTAAATATAGAAAATAATGAAATTATAAAAGGAACAATAACAGATGAAAAGGGAAATTTCACAATAAAATCAGACAGAAAAGGAGAGTTTAACTTGCAGATTAGTTTTGTTGGATTCGAAAACTACATAAAATCCATTAATTCTTCAATAAATTTGGAAAACATTATTTTAAATTCAATAAATGAATTAGATGAAGTTGTAATAGCTGCTCGAAAAAAGATAATAGAGAAAAAAGAAGATAAGATTATTTTTAATGTTCAAAATACAACATTAAATAATGGGAATGATGGTATAGAAGTATTGAAAAACGCACCAATTATATGGGTAAATAATGCCAACCAAGTATTAATACGTCAAGAACCTGCAACAGTTTTAGTAAATGGAAGAAAAATAAATTTAACAGGTACAGACTTATCAAACTATATTAAGAATATAGACTCAGAAAACATACAAACAATTGAAATACAAACTAATACTTCTGCAAATATTGACGGAAATGTAACAGGTGGTATTGTTAATATTATTTTAAAGAAAAAGCCTTTAGGTCTAAATGCTAATGTTAAATCATATTATACTCTCTATAACAAAGAGTTATTTGATTTATATAATGGTGCATCATTAAATTACGGTAGTGAAAAATGGAACGCCTACTTACTATATAATTTCACAAAAAATAAAGGAAATGGGAACTTTAACTCTGAATTTATAATCAAAGAAAACCTACAATCTCAATTAACAGAAGGGTACTTTAATAATCAAAAAGATAACCATAACTATAGATTAGGTTTTGTGTCTGAACTATCTAAAAACCAAGAATTTGGATTAGAATTTTATGGCACTAATAGCAATAACACATTTAACAGCAATAATAACATTATTATTAAAGAAAATGATCCAATTGCAAAAGGAGACAATTCCTTAAAAGAGTTTTCTAAAAAATATATTTATAATACTATCTTAAACTACAATTATAAAATTGACACTTTAAATGGTAATATAAAAATAATTGTTGACTACTTAAGGCACAATTTTAATAATATCGCTGATAATAATTCTGTTTATGAGTTTGGAAATTTTATTGATAATACTGAAAAAAACACAACCAATTCTAAAACCGATATCTATTCTATACAGGCAGATTTATTTAAACAATTTTTTAAAAAGTTTAAAACAGATGTAGGTACTAAATATATTACAACTAAAAGATATAATGGCTTACTGTCAGAAACCCTCACAAATAACACATATATATCAAATGACAGAACAAGTGAGTTTGATTACAAAGAAAATATACTTGCAGGATATATATCGGTTGGGTATAATTTAGATGAGAAGAATTATTTTAAAATAGGATTACGAATAGAAAATACAGATTTTACAAGTTTAGATAAAATTAATGGAGATAGAAATACTCATAATTATAATAGTTGGTTTCCATCACTTTATTATTCACGAGAATTATCCAATAAAAACTCAATATCATTTAGTTATTCACGAAGATTAAGAAGACCTTCTTTCAATACTTTAAATAATCGGGTAAATAAAATAAATGATTTTAGATTTGATATTGGCAACCCTAACTTAAACCCTGAATTTATCAATAAATACGAAATTAGTTTAAATAAAAAAAATAATTTTTTCTCAATTTACTTAAACAACATCACTGATGCAATTAATGGTGTATGGAGAATTGAAAATGATATTGCCATACATCAAAACTTAAATTATGGCACAAACAAACAATATGGGTTTGAGTATAGTTTGAAAAGTAATTTAACAAAATGGTGGGAAGTTACAGGAATAGGTGAATTGTTTCACAAAAATTTTAAAAACTTTAATTTCAATTTAAACAAAACTACTACTTTTTTTAATCTACAGAACAGTATTAAAATAAACAAAAACACCTCTCTTACCATTTCAGGAAATTATATGTCTCCTTTTTTAAGTGCTAATTATATAAATGCTGAAAATTACACAGCAAACTTGACCCTAAAAAAATCATTTTTAAATAATAAACTAAATGTTAGATTTTATTATGATGACATTTTTAATTCTCAAAGAGATAGAAATAATGCTGAATTTACAGACTCAAACTTTAGCTTTTTCCAGAAAAGAAATACAAGAAGTTTCACAATATGGTTGCAATATAGTTTTATCACAAAAAATAAATCAAGAAATAGTAGAAATAATTCTAATAATGATACTAAAGGCAGATTATAATGGCGGGAATCGAAAAGCCAACAATGAGTAGGTATAACCAAAATCTTATATGATGAAATCAAAAAAATCATTAAAAGATCTTGCAAAGCAGATATCTGCTTTGCAAGAAGATCAACTTGGAAAGTTGAAGGGTGGATTTGCAGCATTTTCAGCAGATATGCAAAGAGTAATTGATGGGTCAGTTACTAACTCAGTTTCTGTTTATGGAAATTGTGGTTGTCAATGCACTTGTTCAGAAGATTAGTTGTAAATCTCAATGCGTAGAGGGAGTTCACATAACTCTCTCTACGTTTTAAATAAAACAAAACAAAAATAATGAAATATAGCCAATTTAACACACTAATACCTTACAAGAATAATTATGTTTTTCATAATTCTTTTACAAACAAATTTCTTTTCATTAACCCATTGTTAAAGGAACTTATTGAAGCCTCGAAAAATGAAAATAATATTGATGAATTAAAAGACATACATATAGATTTGTATAATTCACTAGTAGATTTAGGTTTTTTAATTGAAACAAAAACTGATGAAATACAGAAAGTAAAGGGATTAATACATACTGTTGATTATAATGATGAAGAATATTACTTAATCATTAACCCAACTATGAATTGTAATTTTGATTGTTGGTATTGTTATGAAACACACGAAAGACAATCTCGTGTATTAGATACTTCATTAGATAAAATAACTCTTTTTATTTCAAATATAATACAAGAAAACAAAAAATTGAAAAAGTTTACAATACAATTTTTTGGCGGAGAACCTTTGTTGTATTTCAAAAAAACTGTTTTACCTATTATGAAATTTATTTACCAAATAGCTAGAGAAAATTATATTAAATTATCTATTAATTTCACAACAAATGGTTACTTAATTAATAATGAAATGATAGAGTATTTTGTTAAATATGAAGTAAATGGGTTTCAAATAACATTTGATGGTAATAAAGAAAATCACAATAAAGTTCGTTTTGTTTCTAAAAATAAGGGGTCTTACGATAAAATAGTTGAAAATGTTAAAAAATTAGTAAAAAATAAAATTAATATTACATTTAGAATAAACTATACAGAAAAAAATCTAATTGGGTTAGATGAAATTTTCAACGATTTTCAAGATTTGTCAATGAAGGAAAGAAATAAAATGATGTTATCAATGAATAAAGTTTGGGAAGAAAAAAATAAAAATTTAGGTAAAGAGGTTGTTGCTTTTAAAGAAAAAGCGAAAACATTTGGATTTAAAATTCCTGATTCCTTGTTGTCTGACAGAGTTCGTAATTCTTGTTATGCGGATAAATATAATCAAGCGACAATTAATTATAATGGTGATGTTTATAAATGTAATGCTAGGGAATTTGATAAAAATAGTAGAGAAGGAGTTTTAAACAAAGCGGGGTATATAGATTGGAATGAAAAACGTGATTATCGTATGAATATTAAACTAAAAAACAATGCTTGTTTGGAATGTAAAATTTTACCAATTTGTGGTGGAGGATGTAGTCAACAAGCAATAGAGTATGATGGTAGAGACTATTGTGTTAATGATTATGACGAGGCGAAAAAGGAGGATATAGTTTTAGGGATGTTTTTATCAGAAAATTTAGAAAATGTTTAAACTATTCGAGCAACACGACCAAATGGACTGTGGTCCTGCCTGTGTTAAAATGATTGCACATCATTATGGCAAGAATTATACTTTAGATACTTTGCGGAACTATTGTTCAATATCTCACGATGGAGTTTCTTTATTAGGTATTAGTGATGCTTTAGAAAACATTGGTTTTAAAACCATTGGAGGCAAATTAACTATTGGGCAACTTATAAATGACGCCCCTTTACCGTGTGTAATTCATTGGGAGCAAAACCATTTTGTGGTTCTTTATCAAATAAAAGATAAAAATATTTTTAGAAGTAAAACTCAATTTCATATCGCAGACCCAGGTTCAAGTTTAAAAAAATACAATGAAAAAGAATTTAAAGAATATTGGTTAAGCACGCAATCTAACAATGAAGAAAAAGGCGTTGTATTATTAGCAGAACCAACTCATGAATTTTACAAAAAAGAAGGAGAAAAGATAAATAAAGGTAGTGTTAAATTTTTATTCTCTTACTTTAAACGTTATAAAAAGTATTTTGGTCAATTAATACTTGGTATTTTATTAGGTAGTTTGTTACAATTAATTTTTCCTTTTTTAACACAGTCTATAGTTGATATTGGTATCAAAAATCAAAATATCCATTTTATATACTTGGTTCTCATTGCTCAAATGGTTTTAATCATTAGTCAAATGAGTTCAGATTTTATAAGGCGTTGGATTTTACTACATATCAGCACACGAATAAATATATCTTTGGTTTCAGATTTTTTTATAAAATTGATGAAACTACCAATGAGTTTTTTTGACACCAAACTTGTAGGTGATATTTTACAACGTATTAGCGACCACGATAGAGTTGAAAAATTCCTAACCTCACAATCACTTAACGTTATCTTTTCTTTTGTAACTTTTATAACTTTCGGCACAGTTTTATTTATTTACAGCATTAAAATATTTGCTTTATTCCTAATTGGAAGTGTTATTTACACTATTTGGATTTTCTTGTTTCTTAAGAAAAGACGTGAATTAGATTATAAATACTTTGAGCAAAAAGCCTTAAATCAAAGTAAAACCTACCAACTTATTTCTGGAATGCAAGAAATAAAGTTACAAAATTTTGAAAAGCAAAAACGCTGGGAGTGGGAAGATATTCAGGCGGATTTATTTAAAACAAATATTGCTTCCTTAAAATTAGAACAATATCAAACCGCAGGTAATGTTTTTATAAACGAAACAAAAAACATTTTAATTACTGTTATTGCCGCAACATCTGTAGTTAACGGAGAACTTACGCTCGGTATGATGTTGGCAATTCAATATATTATTGGGCAATTAAAATCACCCATAGACCAAATAGTTAATTTTATCCACGAATTTCAAGACACTCAAATTAGTTTAGAACGAATAAACGAAATTCATCAAAAAGAAGATGAAAACTCAAATAAATTAGATGATTTTCATAATAAATTAGAGACCGATAAAAATATCAACATTGAAAATTTGACTTTTCAATATGATGGAGTTCGTTCTCCCAAAGTATTGAATGATCTAAACTTAACTATACCGCAAGGTAAAGTAACTGCCATTGTCGGTACAAGTGGAAGTGGAAAAACAACCTTAATAAAATTGCTTTTACAGTATTATAAAGCGACCCAAGGAGCAATAAAAATAGGCTCAAAAAATCTGAATGAGTTTAATACTACTTTTTGGCGTAATCAATGTGGTGCTGTAATGCAAGACGGCTTCATTTTTTCAGATACTATTGCTCAAAATATTGCTGTAACAACTAATGACAATATTGATAAAGAACGCTTGAAATTTGCTGCAAAAGTTGCTAATATTAGTAATTTTATTAATGAAATGCCTTTAAAATACAATACAATTATTGGGCAAGAAGGACAAGGTCTTAGCCAAGGACAAAAACAGAGAATTTTAATTGCAAGAGCGGTTTATAAAAATCCTCAATACATATTTTTAGATGAAGCAACAAATGCTTTAGATGCAAATAATGAAAAAGAAATTACAGAAAATTTAGAACAATTTTTTAAAGGAAAAACAGTAATAATTGTTGCTCATCGTTTAAGTACCGTTAAAAACGCAGACCAAATTATTGTTTTAAATAACGGAAAAATTATTGAAATAGGAAATCATAAAGATTTGACAGCAAAAAAAGGAGCATATTACAATTTGGTTAAAAATCAGTTAGAACTTGGCAACTAATGGAAAACATAAAAGACAATATTGAATTAAGAAGCGATAAGGTTAGAAGTATTATCGGACAAATTCCGCCATTGATTATTAGGAGTGGCATATCTGTAATTTTACTTGTTATTATTGTTTTATTGATTGGCAGTTGTTATTTTAAGTATCCTTACACTATTACAACAACGGTAGAATTTTCACAAATAGGTAATTCATATATTGGAATAGTAAAAATTCCTGCAAATGAAATTTCAAAAGTCAAAAAAGGGCAAGAAGTAGAAATTTATTTTGAGAATATAAAAAATTTAAATGGATTAATGTTTAAATCAACTTTAGATGAAATCTCAAATAAAATTACTATAACGGATAAAATAGGATTTTACAAAGCGAATATTTACAAAATGGAAAATCTAAATATTAGCGAACAAACAAGTGGTATAGCAACAATAAAAACAGACGAAATAAGTTTTTTTGATCGAATAATAAAACCGTTTAAGATGCTAAAAACAGACTGAAAGATGGCGTGCGAGGCACAACATTCTATATAGGCAATAGCGGTTTTTGTGATAGCCACAAAGTTAGTTTATTCAAATAAAGTTAAGTAATAAGCTGAAAGGGAGTGCTTTTGAAGTCTGCTAATACACTTTTACAGACCATTTTAAATAATGGTAGAATTTGCTCAGAAGTTCCTAATTTGAGTTTAAAAAACTAAACCATCTGAGACACGAACCAAAAAAATATTCAGTTGGAAAAATTTGAATAAAGTTGAGTAAAAATTAAATCAGTCAGATTTGAGCAATAAATTGAAAAAATTGAATAGTTGAAACATGGAAAACTCATTGAATCGGAATGATTTTAGCACAATTACGAAATTATGAGTAAAATGGAAAGAAAAACCAAATAAAACCAAAATCGAGTATTAAAGAGATTAAAAGGGGGTCAGCATGCTCCGGAATAATCAAAACAGATTACAATAGGCAAACTTACCTTTAACGCTCTTTTATATTTTAGGGGGTCAGCATCCGCCGGAATGGCAGATAAAAATGCTTAAAAAAACACCTACAATTTTAGTGTTCCCAGAGGGGTCAGCTTACTCCGGAATATCCACACACTTAATCCGATGGATTTAAAACAAATTATCACTTTACAATTAGATGGTTTCAGC
>PHDE01000134.1 GCA_002842505.1 Bacteroidetes bacterium HGW-Bacteroidetes-3
GTCTGGATGCTGAGGTTAAAAAAATTCAATCAATTTTACAGAAAAAGATCAGTAGACTAGATTTTTTGTTACTTTTTTATCAATGAAAAAAGTAAAGAAACTTGAAAAAAATTACAATCATAATGGCTGACGCGGCAACTTGATGAGAACTATCAAAATGCCCCTAACCGAATCATTAAAAAGGCGTCATCCACGTTGCAAACGCTATATTTTCTAGGTTAATTTAAGTAGGTACTCGTTGCAAACGAGCACCAGATACCGGTTATCTGCCGGAGGCAGGCTGAAAGGTGAAAGTTTAAAGTTTTTTTTCTCAATTAACCGCGATTAACTCCCCTCTGGAGAAGCCTGTCCCGTTTTTAGAACGGGAGGGTTAGGGGTGTGTAAAAAACATGAGACAGGATAAAAAATTAATAAAAATCGGTCATCACTAATCAGGGAAGTTCACTATCAATACCGTCATGAACTAACGAAATGTCACTAAGCAACTTGTCAAGAACTAACTAAATCATCTAAGCAACCTGTCGTGAACTAACTTAATGTCTCAAAGCAACCTGTTGTGAACTAACGAAATCTTAAAAAGTAAGAGATTGCCGCAGTCGCTCCTTCATTTCATTGCGTAGCTCCTTCGCAAAGACGTTTTTAGAAGATCGGAAATCAGAGACCGAAGACGGAAGTTAAAAGACAAGTTCTAAACAAAATTTAAACCAAATCAAAGAAGAATTCAAAAAACAAGAATAGACAATGATCATTGAAAAAACATTTATAAAAGACTTGGTAATCCTAACCCCCAGAATTTTTGAAGACGCTAGAGGATACTTTTTTGAAGCCTATAATCAGGCTAAATTTTTAGAAAATGGGATTAATTATCAATTTATACAGGACAATCAGTCTTTCTCCAAAAGAGGAGTGATTCGTGGTTTGCATTTGCAAATTAATCCGTTTGCGCAGGCCAAATTGATTCGGGTATTACAAGGAGAAATTTTGGATGTGGCAGTAGATTTGCGTAAAAATTCACCTACTTATGGACAACATTTTAGTGTGATTCTAAGCGCAGAAAATAAAAAGCAATTGATGGTACCGCATGGATTTGCTCATGGTTTTTCAGTTTTGAGTGAAACCGCTTCGGTGCTTTATAAAGTGGATCAATTGTATCATAAGGAGTGTGAGCGGGGCATTCGATATGATGATCCGACCTTAGCCATAGACTGGCAGATTGATGCTGAAGATATAATCGTTTCTGAAAAGGATTTGGTATTGCCTGGTTTTAACGAAATAGATTGGACATTTTAATGAGTACCATGAAGAAAGTTTTAATAACAGGAGCAAAAGGACAGTTGGGTTCAGAGTTAACGGTATTGTCAAAAATATATGATCAATTTGAATGGGTTTTTACGGATTGGCAGGAATTAGATTTATGTAATTTAGAGAATTTGGAATCGGGATTATCTACAATTAATCCTCAAATAATTATCAATTGTGCGGCGCATACTGCGGTTGATAAAGCCGAATTTGAGTTGGAATTATCAGATGTGTTGAATCACAAATCTGTAGCGGTATTGGCTCAATGGAGCCATGCGAATGAATGCAAATTGCTCCATGTTTCAACCGATTATGTTTTTGATGGTACCGCTTCTATTGCTTTGGCTGAAACAGCGCAACCAAATCCCATAAACGTTTATGGTGTTACAAAATTAGCGGGAGAAAAAGCTTGTATGAATGAGAATCCAGAAGCAATAATCATTAGAACTTCATGGGTGTATTCCAGTTTTGGAAATAATTTTGTAAAAACCATGTCTCGCTTAATGCAAGAAAGAGAGCGTCTGAATGTGGTTAATGATCAAATTGGAAGTCCAACCTATGCCGCAGATTTGGCACAAGCTATTATGACTATAATCACACATGAAAATTGGCAAGCTGGAATTTATAATTTCTCAAATGAAGGTGAAATTAGTTGGTTCGAATTTGCCTTGGCAATTCAGGAAATTGGTAAGTTTGATTGTGAAATCAGTGGAATTCCTTCTTCGGCATATCCAACACCGGCTAAAAGACCTCAATATTCTTTATTGGATAAATCAAAAATAAAAAATACCTATGGCGTTGTAGTGCCGGATTATAAAGAAAGTTTAGCAGTTTGTATGAGAGGTGGTTTGTGAGTTACCTGTTATGAGTAGTATAAAATTTTCGTTTTGCCCCGTTCCTCCCTTCGACTCCGCTCTGGGTGACATGGGAACCGAAAATTCAGAATATGATTTTAAATAAAGTCTGTTGCTATTTTAAATTGAATTTTGTGTTTCTTTTTTGCTCCCTTTAGGGTTTAGGGGAAACAAAAAAGAAACTTACTAAATTTTATTTTTTACTGGTTTTGCTATCAGAATAATAAAAAGAGCATATAAAATTTTCGTTTTGCCCCGTCCCTAAAGGACAATGTCATTCCGACAGAGGAGGAATCACATCAAACTAGCTTATCAATATGAGATTCCTCGTGCCTCGGAAGGACAAAAAAACCGCGTCATTGCGGGACAGAGCGTAAAAAAAATGTTTAGTGAACATTTTTAGCGATAGGGCCAGCCGGCGCGTTGGGTTATTAAAACTAAACAAGTATAAATCAAAAATTCAAATTTTTTTAGCACAACCAACGCAGAAACACATTTAGAACCGACGTCATTGCGAGGAAGATTTCAGAGGCGAAGCCGAAGAAAGCAGACGTGGCAACCTGTTGTGAACTAACGCAATCCCATAAGAAAGTTGTTGTGAACTAACGCAATCTCATAAAAAACCTGTTGTGAACTAACGCAATCCCATAAGAAAGTTGTTGTGAACTAACGCAATCTCATAAAAAACCTGTTGTGAACTAACCTAATCACCTAAGCAACCTGTCCAGAACCTAACGTAATCCCATAAGAAAGTTGTCGTGAACTAACGGAATCATCTAAACAACCTGCCCTAAAAAAAGCAGCGTTAAAAAAGTAAAAAACTTGCTTAGCGGCTCTGTGGTAGTTATTAACAGGTTGCCGCGTTGTTCTTTCGCTATCGCTCAATAACGCCTCGCAATGACTCGGTTACAATTAGCTTTAGAGTGCAATGACGAGTTTTAGGATCTTTACCTGCTTGTGATGTCGAAAAAATCAGGTAAATTTCGTTAACGAAATAGAAAAAAAAGATATTAAAAGTTTAAAATAAGGTTACCAATTCCAATTCGAATCCATAAAAGATGATACAAAAACAATTTGAGGACATCATAATGCTTATAAAGCAATCCAGAACAAATGCCATTAAAGCAGTGAATACTGAATTAATTGGTCTGTATTGGGCAATTGGAGAATATATTTATAAAAGGGTTGAAAGTGCCGAATGGGGTGAATCTGTCGTAAAAGAATTGGCTTGGTATTTACAACGTACCGAACCCGATTTAAAAGGATTTTCAGATAAAAATTTATGGAGGATGAAACAATTCTTCGAAGCTTATAGTGCCTTTCCAAAACTCTCAACACTGTCGAGAGAAATTAGCTGGTCACATAATTTAGCAATTTTTTCGAGATGCAAAACCGCAACTGAAAGAGAATTTTACCTAAAATTATGCAAACAGGAAAATTACAGTTATAGGGTGCTTGATCGCCAAATTTCAGCAGGTCTTTTTGAAAGAATGATGATTGGAAAATCAAATCATCCTCCTATGTTTAGTGAAATCCAAACGGATTTCTCCATAAGCTTTAAAGATAGCTATGTGTTTGAATTTCTGAATTTACCAGAATCACACAGTGAAAGTGATTTGCAAAAGGGGCTCATTACACAAATGAAAAGTTTTGTGTTGGAATTAGGGAAAGATTTCTTGTTTATTGGAGAAGAATATAAAGTACAGGTGGGAAATAGTGATTTTTATATTGACCTTTTGTTTTACCACAGAGGCTTACAATGTTTGGTGGCATTTGAATTAAAAGCAGCTAAATTTAAACCGGGACATTTGGGACAGTTAAATTTTTATTTAGAAGCGTTGGACAGGGATGTGAAGAAGGAAAATGAAAATCCTAGCATCGGCATTCTGTTATGTAAAGACAAAGACAGTGAAGTAGTTGAATATGCACTGAGCCGTACGCTTTCCCCAACGATGGTTTCAGAATATAAAACGCAGCTGCCGGATAAAAAATTATTGCAGAAAAAATTACAGGAATTATTTGAAAATGAAACGAGCCTAACAAATTTTGATACACAAAGGAATGATTAATGGCAGGCAGTCCCGAATTTTCGGGATTACAGCTAAAAAAATAAAATTAAAGCAAATGAAAAAAATATTAATCACAGGAGGTGCCGGTTTTATCGGATCCCACGTAGTACGACTTTTTGTAAAAAAATATCCGCAATACCAGATATTCAATTTGGATGCACTCACCTATGCCGGGAATTTAGAGAATATAGTTGATATTGAAAAAGAATCCAACTATACTTTTATAAAAGCAGACATTAATGATGCCGAAGAAATAAATCAATTGTTTACCACCTATAAATTTGACAAAGTGATTCACTTGGCTGCCGAATCGCATGTGGACCGTTCCATTACCGATCCCTTGGCCTTTGTGAGAACAAACGTGATAGGAACCGTTAATTTATTAAACGCGGCAAAAGATTGTTGGAAAGATGATTTTACCGACAAGCTTTTTTACCATGTAAGCACCGATGAGGTTTATGGAACCTTAGGGGAAACAGGATTGTTTACGGAAACAACATCTTACGACCCAAACTCACCCTATTCTGCAAGTAAAGCAAGTTCCGACCATTTTGTGCGCGCTTATGGGGAAACCTATCAATTGCCCTATATGATTTCAAACTGTTCAAACAATTACGGACCCAATCAGTTTCCGGAAAAGTTGATTCCGTTGTTTATTCATAACATTGTGCAGGGAAAATCTTTGCCGGTATACGGGGACGGAAAATATACCCGTGATTGGCTGTATGTTGTTGACCACGCTGTTGCGATTGACCTTGCTTTTCATCAAGGCAAAATTGGTGAAACTTATAATATTGGCGGATTTAATGAGTGGCAAAATATTGATTTGATAAAATTGCTTTGCGAACAAATGGATAAAAAACTGAACAGAGAACCAGGCAGTTCGGCAAAATTAATAACCTATATCAAGGACCGTCCGGGCCACGACAAACGTTATGCCATCGACGCAACCAAAATAAATAAGAAATTGGGGTGGAAACCTTCCGTAACTTTTGAACAAGGACTGTCTAAAACCATTGATTGGTATTTAGAAAATGAAACGTGGTTAAATAATGTGACTACCGGAGCTTATCAGAAGTACTATGATAAACAATATCTATAATAGATTTCACGGATTTACACTGTATCTAAGAGATTTCACAGATTAACGCGGATTACACAGAGATGAGATGAGTAAACTATTATTCGAAGAAGAAACTTATAAAATAATTGGAGCTTGTATGTTGGTGCATAAAAGTTTAGGTGCCGGTTTTTTGGAATCTGTTTACCACGAAGCTTTAGAAAAGGAGTTTGAAACACAGAAAGTGAATTTTGACAGTAAAAGAAAATTACAAGTCTATTATAATGAAGTACCATTGAAAAAATATTTTATAGCCGACTTTATCTGTTTCGATAAAATAGTGGTTGAGATAAAAGCCGCTTCGTTTTTACATAAAGACACAGAAGCCCAAACCATCAATTACCTAAAATCTACCAATTATCCCGTTGGTTTACTGATTAATTTTGGTCAATCCAGTTTAACTTGGAAAAGATTCATTAACACAAAATAATAATTGGGATTATAATAGATCTACGCAATCCGCGAAATCAGCGTTAATCCGCGTAATCCATTTTTTTTAATCCGTGTAAATCCATATATAAACATGAAAGGAATAATATTAGCAGGTGGTTCAGGAACTCGTTTACATCCATTAACATTGGCGATGAGCAAACAAATGATGCCAGTTTATGACAAGCCGATGATTTATTATCCGTTGTCAACTTTGATGACGGCAGGAATCAGTGAGATTTTGATCATTTCAACGCCTCATGATTTGCCTGATTTCAAAAAATTATTGGGAGATGGGGCTGCACTTGGCTGTCAATTTAGTTATGCAGAACAAGCTATTCCTAACGGTTTGGCACAGGCTTTTGTGATTGGGGAAGAATTTATAGGGGATGACAGCGTGGCTTTGGTATTGGGAGATAATATTTTCTTTGGTTCAAACATGGATGAATTATTACAATCTAATAAAAATCCAGAAGGAGGGGTTGTTTTTGCTTACCATGTTTCGGATCCTGAACGATATGGGGTGGTTGAATTTGATAAAAATTTGAATGCGCTCTCAATTGAAGAAAAACCATTAAAGCCAAAATCAAATTTTGCGGTACCCGGTTTGTATTTTTATGACAATTCAGTGGTGGAAATTGCCAGGAATATCAAACCAAGCGCAAGAGGTGAATATGAAATCACCGATGTGAATAAAGTGTACCTGGAAAAAGGAACTTTAAAAGTGGGGATTTTAAGTAGGGGAACCGCTTGGTTGGATACAGGTACTTTTAACAGCCTGATGCAGGCGGGACAGTTTGTTCAGGTTATTGAAGAGCGTCAGGGATTAAAAGTGGGTTGCATCGAAGAAATAGCCTGGAGACAAGGTTTTATAGATGATTTACAATTAAAAGCACTTGCAGCGCCATTGCAGAAGTCGGGCTATGGTGAGTATCTTTTGGGCTTGCTATAATTTTTTTGACACTTGACAGAAGATGGAAGTTCAAAGCCAAAAGTCGGAAGTATAGGATTAAAAATTCAAGTTCAAAGTTGAAAGGTGAAAGGTGAAAGCTCAAAGTTTTCCATTAAAACCGTTATTGCGATACTGTAAAGTTTTTTAAAACCACCGTCATTGCGAGGCGTTATTGAACGTTAGCGAAAGAACAACGTGGCAACCTGTCCAGAACTAACGAAATTCCATAAGAATTTGTTGTGAACTAACGCAATCCCATAAGAATTTGTTGTGAACTAACGAAATGTCTCTAAGAAACCTGTCAAGAACTAACTATCCAGATAAAAATGGAGAAATTTTCAAGATGGTGAAGTTTAAAAACGACATTAAGGAAAAAGTTCTTACAATTATGGAATTTAATTCCGGAATCGTAATATTTGAACCCTAAATCCAATCAAGAAAATCTTTTTTTGACAATCCTAACTATTTTAAAGCATTTTTAATGATAAATTCGGGAACGGGATCAACGTGTGTTTGAACCGTTATGGATCTTAATAAATCAACTCTGGACCAATGTTCGTGTCCACCTGATGTTCTATTGCAAACACATCCTTGATCTTTTAAGAAATCACGATATAATTTTAGGGGTATATTTCTTAAATGTTTTGCAGCCATAAAGGTTAGTAAGCAAATTCAATGGCCTCTCTTGAAACCTTATAACTTTTACTGTTTACAATTTCATTATATAATGGATTTAAAGAAACCAAATCCGAATCTTTTGGAGGATTAAATTTTGGTTTGTTTTTAGTGCCTCTAATTGCCCAACCTAAATTTTTAAGAACCTTATCTAAGGTTTTCTTATTATTGGTATAGCGAAAAAAATCGTGAAGCGCTTCCGAAAAAGACTGCTTTGCTTCTGATTGGCTGTAACCGTAGCCACTCAAATCTAACGCGGGTGAATAAATGATTGTCACATTATCTTCTTCAAATTCAACCAATGAAAGACCTACTTGATACTTTCTATTGGTAAAACCTAAATCGGCAGACAAATGTAAATTCGACATAATAACAAACTGAATTAATGGTTCAAATATAGTTAAAATTAAAAACTATTGCTAATATTGAATATAAATAACGGCTAATTTATGCCAAATTCAATCTGTCATCTAATAAATAAATGTTAAATTAGCCCAAAATTTGCTAGATAATAACATAACAAGATCACAACGTCACAACATCACAGCATCACAACATTCTAATAATGTAAAGATCCAATTTAAAAAGCATACTACGATCAAACAAACTTTCAACTTTTCAAACTTTATTCAATTTGGCACATTAAGCCGAAGGGATACAAATAAACCATTAAAACGCCCTTTCGAGTTTTTTTATGGAATGCAATGGAATAAAAAATGTATCGAGAACACACGATTTAACAAATCAACAACTCAATAATGATAAACAGAATTCTTTCAGTAATAATGCTCCTGCTGCTTTCTCCAATATTTTTAATGGTGGGAACGTTTATCTTCTTTGAAGATGGCTTTCCTGTTTTTTTTAAGCAGAACAGGGTGGGGATCAACTATTCGTTTTTCAACATTTACAAATTTCGCAGCATGAAAAACAACACGCCAAATGTGGCTACGCATTTGTTGAAAAATCCGGAACAATACGTCCTTAAAATTGGAGCCCTGTTGCGCAAATTAAGTTTGGATGAATTGCCTAACCTGATAAATATTGTAAAAGGCGAAATGGTTTTTGTGGGCCCGCGTCCCGCATTATACAATCAGGATGATTTAATGGCCTTGCGCGTTGCGGCAGGAGTTGATAAATTAAAACCGGGAATTACCGGTTGGGCACAAATCAATGGCCGCGATGAATTGTCTTTGGAAGATAAAGTAGCCTACGAAAAGGAATATTTGGAAAGAAAATCTTTTTTATTCGACCTAAAAATCATTGTACTTACTTTTACCCGGGTATTGGGAAGCAAAGGGGTAACGCATTAGGCCCCCTAACCCCCAAAAAGCCCCCTAACCCCCGAAGGGGGAATTGATATTGGAAAGATTTAAATTCAAATTTTATTTAGTACAACCAACGCATAAACACCTCTAGAACCGAGTCATTGCGGGACTGAGCGTAAAGAAAACAGCCAGTGGCTGTTTTTAGCGATAGGGCCAGCAGGCGCGAGGGCAGTTAAAAAAATGTCCAGTGAACATTTTTAGCGATAGGGCCAGCAGGCGCGTTGGGAGAGGCGAAGCCGAAGGAATTCGACACGGCAACCTGTTGTGAACTAACGTAATGTTGTAAATAACGAGTTGTGAACTACCAAAATCTTACAACCTCACTCAAAGATAAAATCAAAAAGAAAAAAAGAATTCATATTTTAGCCAAAATTAAATCGAACAAAAGTTAAGATTTTAATGGCTAAACGTATTTTCGACATCCTCTTCGCCATTACCACCCTTTTATTACTGGGCTGGCTCATCATAATCTGCTGGCTATTGGCTTCCATAGACACCAACTCCAACGGACTTTTTATTCAAAAAAGAATAGGCCAATTCGGCAAGCCTTTTAACATCTATAAATTAAAGTCAATGAAAGCGATAAATGGCATAAAAACCATTTCCCGTTTCGGCAATTTTATCCGAAAAACCAAAATAGACGAACTGCCCCAATTATTTAATGTCCTTATTGGCGAAATGAGCGTGGTGGGTCCCCGTCCCGATGTTCCCGGCTATTACGACAAACTGCAAGGAGAAGAAAGAAAAATTCTCGAATTAAAACCCGGCCTCACCAGTTTGGCCACCCTAAAATATGCCAACGAAGAAACCTTGTTGGCACAACAGGAAAACCCA
>PHDE01000135.1 GCA_002842505.1 Bacteroidetes bacterium HGW-Bacteroidetes-3
CAAACCAATGTTGCGTTTATTATAAAGAATTGCTAAAATTAAACAACCATTAAGTGATTTATTAAAAACTAAAACCTATCACAAGATGTGAGGTCCACCAAATTTGGTGTGATATACTCATTTATTGTGTTTATTGACAAGGGCATAAATGTGTAGATTTAAATAATAAGAGGTAGCTTTTTTAATTAAATGAGAAACTGGCGGAATTAGAATTTTAAAACATTAATAATAAAAAAAATATAGAAAATTAAATTGGAGTCCAGATACCAATTCAAAAAACGGGGCGAACCCGAAAAGCCAAACGAGTAGAGAATTTTAAACAAAAAAACAAAAAGAATGGATGCACAAAAAGTAGACATGTTCATTATGACAAATGCAAAATTTTTCGAGAGTCATCAAATCAATGTTATTAGAGAAAGGCTAATTGCCCTTGATGATTCAAAATGGGCTATGATTTCAACAGTTCAATTAAAAGATCCAACTACCAGTTTAATTATTTCAATTTTAGCTGGTTCACTTGGTATTGACCGTTTTATGATTGGTGATACAGGACTTGGAATTGGTAAACTTTTAACCTGTGGTGGCTTAGGAATTTGGGCAATTATTGACTGGTTTATGATTCAGGGAGCCACAAGGGAAAAAAACATGCAGAAACTTCAACAATTTTTGTATTAATGATTCTTAACAGGAATAAGCTATACTTAATTATGTTTATAGCTTGCACAGCAGGGTATATTTGGCTTTATTTTGGCTTGACGACTAATCAAACTGAAAAAAATTTAGTGGACGTTTGCCTTATAAAGCATGTTACAACTATACCTTGCCCTTCCTGTGGATCAACTCGTTCAGTAATTTCATTAACAAAAGGTGATTTTAGTGAAGCTCTAAGAATTAATCCTTTAGGCTATATAATTGCAATTATTATGTTTTTAACTCCTATTTGGATTGCCATTGACATTACTACAAAAAGGAAAACGTTGTTTGAATTTTACCAAAAAATGGAGACTTATTTAAAAAGACCACAATATGCAATACCTTTAATATTGCTCATAATTATTAATTGGATTTGGAATATCACAAAAGGACTATGATAAATGTATCAAAATTTACCTATGAGCCAGGCGAACATGAAGCGGAAAAAGCTTCAAATAGCTATCTCATGTCATTAATTGCACTAATCGTAGGTTTACCCTTGCCAATTATAAATCTTATCGCGACTTTAATTTTTTATTTGGGGAATAGGAAAGGAACCTATTTTGTGCGTTGGCATTGCACGCAAGCCTTACTGTCTCAATTGTCAGTTCTTTTTATCAATAGCTATGGTTTTTGGTGGACTGTATCAATAGTTTTTACTTCTCAGACTGTAACTAACAACTATATTGCTTACATAATTACAGCAATAATTTTCAATCTGACAGAATTTATTGCAACCATATATACTGCAATTCAAACAAGAAAGGGAATTCATGTAGCATGGTGGTTCTATGGAAGTTTGAGTAATCTAATTTGCAAATCATAATTATGAAAAAGATAATTATACAAGGGTTAATATTGATGGTTCTGTTTTTCTCAACATTGTTTGTTTTGAATATGGTTGATTGGATGACTGTTTTCAAAGTTGAAAAAATTACAAATAATACAGAAAAAAAACTTGGGGAACTTTTTTGGGAAATATTCCAAAAAACAGAAAGTGAAAATAAAAATCAATTAGTCATTCATTCAATAGACAGTATTGTAACGAAAATTTGTAATGAAAATAACATTGATAGGAAACTTATAAAAGCCCATGTTTTAAACAAGAATGAAATTAATGCTTTCGCATTGCCAAACGGGCATCTCATTATTTACAGCAATCTCATTCTAGCTTCTGAAAACCAAGAAGAACTTATTGGCGTAATTTGTCATGAAATAGCACATATTGAGCTTAATCACGTTATGAAAAAACTGATTAAAGAAGTTGGTCTGTCTGTTCTAATCTCTATGACAACAACCAATAACGGTCCACAAATTATTAAAGAAACCGCAAAAATGCTATCCTCAACCGCATTTGACAGAAATTTAGAAAAAGAAGCAGACATAAAAGCCGTTGAGTATCTTATCGCCGCTAAAATAAATCCAGAACCGTTAGCAGATTTTCTTTTTAAACTTTCTGATGAAGAAAATGAAACATTATCGTCATTCTCTTGGATTAGCACACACCCCGATTCAAAAGCAAGAGCTACATATATTAAAGCATATTCACAAGACAAAAATGTTGAGAACAAACTCATTTTAACTCAAAAAACTTGGGGTAACTTAAAAGATATCTTAAGAAATAAATAAAAAATACGTATTATAAAAACCAATTTTGCTTAATTAAACAATACCTGGTATTGCTGATTTACCTGATTGGGACTGGAAACTTCTAAATATTTATGCGAAATAAACTGTGCATTCTGTTTGTTGTAAATATTGGCTATTTTTTCAATGATGGAGACAGATTCAGCTCTTGGAATATCGGTAAAATTTAACAAGTCATTTTTAAGTTTATGGAGATCATAAATATTGGTGTTTTCTAAAAATGACACAAAAAGGTCATATTTTGAAAAGTCTTTGCTTAATTCATAAAGCTCTTCAGAAACAGGCGTAATTGAATGAAAACTGTTGTTGCTCAATATTATAATGGTGATATTATCAGCTTTATACCTTCTTAAAGTGGTGCTAAAACCATTCCATACCCCATTATGATAAACCAACTCACTGTCCGTTTCCTGCTTAAGCCGAAATCCAAAACCATAAGGCACCATTTTGCCGCTGTTGGTTTTGCCTGGCCTAAATGCTTTTGCCAAAATGGTGTCATTTAATATGGTATGCTCAGTTAAAGATTGATTCCATTTAAACAAATCACTTACAGTAGAATAAACGCCCTTGTCTCCAACAACGCCATCATTAATTGAAGATGGAATCGCTATGTAAGACTTTCCATATCTTCTAAAACCAATCAATTCCTCTTTTTTTGTTTCTTGGTTTGGATTGTAAACATAAGTATGCGTTAAATTTAAAGGTTTAAAAAAACGATTGTCAAGAAAATCGCCCAAACTTTGGTTGGTCACTTTTGAAACTATGGAAGCGAGGACAAAATAACCTGTGTTACTATAGTCAAACCTGCTTCCTGGCGTAAAATAAGCCTGCATTTTTACTTTGTTCATCAGGCTTAACATAGCTGTGTTGTCTGGCGGCGTTTTACTTTTCCAGTTATGCTCAGCGGCATACATATAGTTTGGAAGTCCGGATGTGTGGTTTAACAAATGACGAATCTTGATATTTTTATAGGGAAAATCAGGTAAATATTTTGTTGCGAAGTCATCCAAGTCCAATTTGCCTTCCTGATACAACAATAAAATTGCAGCAGCAGTAAACTGTTTTGAAACTGATGCCAATTGATAGGTACTTGTGCTTTCAATAGAATCTTTATGCCGCAAGTTTTTATAACCTATATGTTCTTCAAACAATATTTTGCCATTTTTAGCCACTAAAATACTGCCGTTAAACCCATACTTTTGGCTTAACTTGCTGGTATAATTGTGCATTTTTTCTAAAGGATATTCGTAAACCGTCTTTAAAATAAAATCATTCGCATTAATTTGCCTGCTGAAATTTGAATTGAATTCATTGGAAATGGGTGAAGTGCTTAAATTGTTACTAATTTCAAATTGGGTATTTCCAGATGAACTATTTACCTTAATGAAGAAAAATATTAATGCAATTAACAAAACGTAAATTAAGTAGGGTTTCTTCATTCTTGGCTTATTTTCTTATTATATTAAAGGAGAATATGAGTAAATTATATTCATAAATCACCAATTTTTTAACGCTCCCTTTTATCATTTATTGGGTTTAGGCACTCATTAAATAAAATAAACTTTACAATTATACAAAAAATATTTAATCATCACCAATAAAATTCAGCAAAATGGCTATTTATTGTTTCAATATTAATTTGGGCTGACTTTTAAGCAAACCAAAATTTATAACTGATGCATATCATTTTAAAATTAAAAATTGAAGCCTAATTTTGATGCAATAACACTAAAACAATAATAATGAAACTAACATTTTTTGGCGGTGCCGGAACCGTAACTGGTTCCAAAATATTATTGGAAGTTAATTACAAAAAAATATTGATTGATTGCGGCTTGTTTCAGGGTCTAAAAGAATTACGCTTAAAAAACTGGGAAGAAATGCCGGCAAATTTCAAAGAATTAGATTTGGTAATACTTACTCATGCGCATTTAGACCACACAGGCTATCTTCCCATTTTGGTTAAAAATGGGTTTTTAGGTAAAATTTATGCTACGCCTGCCACCAAAGATTTAACGGAAATAATTTTGCTGGACAGTGCTAAAATACAGGAAGAAGATGCCCGGAGAGCCAATGAACACCATTATACAAAACACAGTCCCGCCAAACCTTTGTATGAAGTTGATGACGCCAAACTTACCATGACCCATTTTGAAACAATTTATTTGGATACTTGGAATATTATTGACGACAATATAAAATTCAAATTTGTGAATAGTGGCCACATATTAGGAAGTGCGTTTGTGGTATTGGACGTTAACGGCAAAATAATTGTTTTCTCAGGTGATATTGGAAGGAAAGAACCAATCCTTTTATACCCCTTTAACTATATTGAAAAAGCTGATTATTTGGTGATTGAATCAACTTACGGAAACAGAAATCACACAAATTTTTCAGTAACTGAATTGTTGCTGAAGTACATAAATCACACTTACCAAAAAGGCGGTATTTTAATAATCCCTACATTTTCAGTGGAAAGGGCGCAAGAAATTATTTATTTGTTGAGTCTCCTGAAACGCGATAAACAGTTGCCGAATATTCCAATATTTCTCGACAGTCCGATGGGCGTGAATGCCACGGAGGTTTATTTTAAATACAGAGACCAACATAAATTATCGGACGCAGATATCAAAAGTATGTTGTCCACCGTTAATTTAATCACAGAAATTAATGCTTCCAAAATGATTGTCAATGACAAAGATCCCAAAATTGTATTGGCGGGAAGCGGTATGATTACCGGCGGAAGGGTGTTGCATTATTTAGATAAACTAATTTCAGACGAGAAAAACAGCGTGTTAATTGTTGGATTCCAGGCTGAAGGAACACGTGGAAGGGCATTGCTTGCAGGCGATAATGAAATTAAGTTTTTTGGGGAATTTCACAAAGTAAAAGCAGAAATTTTTAAGATCAATGAATTTTCTGGACATGCAGACCAAAGTGAATTGCTGGATTGGCTTAAACATTTTAAGGAACCGCCAACACTCACCATCATCAACCACGGAGAACCACACCAAAGCCAAGCCTTTAAAACAAAAATTAAAACGGATTTAAATTGGAATTGCACTGTTGCAAAACTGAATAATGAGTATTATTTGGATTGAGATTGATGCGTTTATAGTAAGAAGACTTAAGACCGAAGACGGAAGTTTGGAATTTGGAAAATATCGCTTTTAACCGCAAAGAACGCAAAGAAAAATCGCAAAGGGCCTAAAGTGATTTGAGAATTATTGATTTTCAATTGAAGTTGCAATTTGCGTTAGGGAGTGAAGTGAAAAGCCCGCAGTTGCGCTTTTGGGCGCGGCGAGGACTTGCAGCGGAAAGCCCGACCGCTTTTTCAGCGGTAACGCCCATCAAAAAGGCGGACAGGTTCATAAAATAACCTAACAAAATTTAATTAAACCAAACAGTAAAGTATTTTATTTTTGCCAAATCAGGAATTTGGTCTATGCTAACTTCTGCCCTACTAAAACTGGTCATCCCCAATTCCTTTTTATCAATTGAAATGGTGGCATTTAATTCATCAATAAAAAGTGTTGCGGAGGTTAAAGTAGTTTCAACCTTATTTACCTTATAATGTTCCTTGATATCTTTAAATTTAGAAAGCAGCGAAATTCCTTTTGCTGTTTTATAGCTATTGTCAAATATTTGGATGCTTTTGATTCCGGATGACAGATCATTTAAGTTTGTTGGTTCAATTTCCAATAATTTTTTTCCTTTTTTTGAGTAGATGATATAATCATCGTTTTCAACGGAAAATAATTTTTTGTCAATTTCCTTATCTGCATATAAAACTGCAACTATGGAATCTTTTGCAAAAATTGAATTTAAATCCTTAATCCTAGTTTTTTTTGTTAACAGACCAACTTTCCCTTTTTCAATTAAAAACTGGTCGTTTTTGGCACATTGAATCAATAAAAATGAAACCAAAATTAAATAAATTATTTTTTTAAAAAAAGGCATATACTGGCTGAGGTTTTACAAATTTAATCAAACATACTTACTGCTAACGCAAGAAATTAATAATTATTTTTATGATTACATCACACGTTTTAAAATTCCCAGAACACCACGTATAAAAGTGGCGCTCGTTACCACTTTCAAAATGGGATTCATTCGTGTTGATGTTCTTCCGCTTGATGTTTTTGAGGATTTCACTGCTTCCTGTTTCTTGTTTTCAACATTTTCTTTTTCAACTATTTTTTCAATTTTGTCAGTTAAAATTTCATAGGCGCTTTCTCTGTCAATCACCTCGTTGTATTTATAGTAAATGCGTGAGCTTTCAATAAGTTGCTTCAATTCATTATCAGTCAGGATATCCATTCTGCTCATTGGCGCGCGCAACATAGTGCAGGCCAGCGGGGTAGGAATTCCTTTTTCGTTTAATACGGAAACAAACGCTTCGCCAATTCCCATTTGCGTCAATACTTTATCAACATCATAATATTCGGAATTGGGATAATTTTCTGCCGCCAATTTAATGGCTTTTCGGTCTTTGGCAGTAAATGCACGTAGCGCATGTTGCACTTTTAAGCCCAATTGTCCCAAAACGGCTTCGGGAACATCATTCGGATTTTGAGTCACAAAAAACAATCCGATGCCTTTTGAACGAATTAATTTAACAATGCTTTCTATTTGTGAAAGTAAAGCTTTTGAGGCCTCATTAAAAATCAAATGTGCTTCATCAATAAAAATGACCAATTCCGGCTGACCGCTATCACCTTGCTCTGGAAAAGTCGCGTAAACTTCCGCCAACATTTGCAACATAAATGTGGAAAATAATTTTGGTTTGTCCTGAATATCCGTTAAACGCAATATGGAAATGATTCCTCTGCCGTTTTCATCAATTCTCACCAAATCCTGAACATCAAAAGAGCGTTCTCCAAAAAACAGGTTTCCGCCTTGTTGCTCAATTTCAACAATTTTCCTCAAAATTGCACCGGTACTTGCAGTGGAAATTAATCCATATTCCTTTTGAATATCCTCTTTTCCTTCAGCAGTGGCGTATTGCAGTATTTTTTTGAAATCTTTTAAATCCAACAAAGGAAATTTATGGTCATCGCAATATTTGAAAATAATAGAAACAATACCGCTTTGTGCTTCTGGGAGGTCCAAAATTCTTGAAAGCAATACCGGACCAAATTCGGAAACTGTGGCTCGCAGCCGAACGCCATCTTGCCCCGACAAAGTAAGTATTTCTACCGGAAATTTTTTCGGTTCAAAAGGCAAACCAATAGCAGCATGACGTTCATCAATTTTTGGATGGCCGGCGCCCGGTTGTGCCAATCCGCTTAAATCCCCTTTTACATCCATCAACAAAACTGGAATTCCGTTTTCAGAAAGATTTTCTGCCATTACCTGCAACGTTTTTGTTTTCCCGGTTCCTGTTGCGCCAGAAATCAGCCCGTGTCTGTTCAATGTTTTTAACGGAACTTTCACAAAGGCATCTTTAATAGTTTTGCCATCCAACATTGCCGAGCCTAAAATAATATACTCGCCTTTAGTTTGATAACCATCTGTAATATGATTGAAAAAAATTTCTTCCCTGGACATTTTGAATATTTTTTATAAAAATAAGAAATAAAGTTAAACCAAAAATTTGAAAAGAAATTAAGTTGCAAATATTTATTCCCGTTACTAAATCTTATATTTGCAGTATGGTAAATACATCAATTAAAGATTTGTTAAATAAAGGCGAAATGCTCCCTTTAATGGAGGAATTTTACACCATTCAGGGAGAAGGATTTCATACGGGAAAAGCGGCTTATTTTATTAGAATTGGCGGTTGTGATGTAGGCTGTCATTGGTGCGATGTGAAAGAAAGCTGGAATGCAAAACTGCATCCGCCAACGAGTGCAGACAGCATTGTGCAAAATGTCAAAAAAAATGCAAATACTGTTGTGATTACTGGCGGAGAACCTTTAATGTGGGAGCTGGATTATATTACAAATGCATTACAAGCCAACAACATCAAAACACATATTGAAACTTCAGGTGCCTATAAATTGAGCGGAAAATGGAACTGGATTTGCCTTTCACCAAAAAAAACAAAGCTGCCTTTGGCTGAAATTTACACCAAATGCAATGAGCTAAAAATGATTGTTTTTAACAAAAACGACTTTAAATTTGCGGAAGAACAAGCGGCAAAAGTTGGGCCTAATTGCGAATTATTCTTACAGCCAGAATGGAGTAACCGCGAAAAAATGATGCCTTTAATTGTAGATTATGTGATGAAAAAACCCAAATGGAAAGTTTCTTTGCAAACACATAAATATTTAAACATTCCTTAGTTAATCGCTTTCAATAATTTCTATAGCCAATTTGTAAACTTTTTCAAATTGTTCTTTTCTTGTCAATGTTGAATTGTCAATTTCAATGGCATCGTTTGCTTTTACTAATGGAGAATCTTCTCTTGTAGTGTCTATATGATCACGATATTCCACGTTTTTTAAAGTTTCTTCAAAAGTAACCTGTTCTCCGCGTGCCACAAATTCATCAAATCTTCTTTTTGCGCGTTTTTCAGCGGAAGCAGTCATAAATATTTTTAATTCAGCACTTGGAAAAACAACCGTTCCAATATCCCTTCCGTCCATAACAACGCCTTTATGCATTCCCATTTTTTGCTGCTGTTCCACCAATTTTTTTCGTACTTCAGGAACTTCAGCCACTTTGCTTACCAATCTTGAAACTTTCATATTTCTAATTTCAGCTTCAACATTAACGCCGTTTAAATAGATTTCCGCAAAACCTAAATCCGGATTAAACTTAAATCCCAAATTGATATTCGCTAATTCATTGATTAGTTTTTCCTTTAAAAAAATTTCTTCGGAAATTAGATTGTGCTGCATTGCATACAAGGTAACGGCACGATACATGGCACCGGAATCAACATATACGTATTTCAATTTATTGGCCAACTCTTTGGCAATTGTACTTTTTCCTGTGGAGGAAAATCCGTCTATGGCTATGGTAATGTTTTTCAAAATGATAAATTAAATAAATTAATTTCAGAGTACAAAATAAGACTAAATAAATAATAAATGTGAAAGTTATTTCAATAACAATACAGTTTGTTTCAAAAAAAAACCTCCAACAGTAAAGTTGAAGGTTTTTCAAAAGAAAGGCGGTGACATACTCTCCCACCAATTGGCAGTACCATCTGCGCTGATAGGCTTAACTTCTCTGTTCGGTATGG
>PHDE01000136.1 GCA_002842505.1 Bacteroidetes bacterium HGW-Bacteroidetes-3
AAAATAAAGAAAAAAGGCTCATTAAAGTTTGATGTGAGTTTTTCTGCCGATGTTTTTAATAGGTTCTCTGATAAACAAAAAGAGGATTTTTATAGAGAATTTTCATTGCTGATTAAATCGGGTGTTGATTTTAATCAAGCACTTGTGCTTTTAACAGAACAGCAAAAATCTAAGTTTATTCGTGCAATTTATAAAAATATAACTGATGATGTTGTTAAAGGGAAAGCGCTTAATGAAGCTATCCAAAATTATAAATATTTTTCACCTTATGAATATTACAGTATAAAAATTGGTGAAGAGACTAGACGATTACCTGAAGTATTTGATCAATTACAAAAGTTTTTTTCAAGAAAGATTAAAATGAAGCGCCAAGTGATTTCAGTATTGGCATATCCTGTATTTGTATTGTTAATTACCTTTGCTGTCCTATATTTTATGCTAAGTTACGTAGTGCCAATGTTTGCATCTGTATTTCAGCAATTTGGTAAAGAACTCCCGGCAATTACAAAGTTTGTTGTTAATATGTCCAAAAATTTTAATACAATTGCTTTTTCTGCAGTTATAATTATAATGTCAATCCTTATTGCTCATAAATCGTTTAAGGACAACGATAATTATAAAAATATAACTTCAACAATTTTATTAAAAATTCCATTTTTTGGTAATCTTATTAAAAAAATACATCTAGCAAGGTTTTGCCAAACGTTTAGCCTTTTATTATCTGCTAAAACGCCTCTTATTACATCATTAGAGTTAACAGGAAAAATGATTTCTTTTTATCCTTTAAAAAAAGCTATTTTAGAAACAAAAATAGATGTATTGAAAGGTGAATCACTTGCAAATAGCTTAAAAAAACATTCGTTTTTTACACCTAAAATAATTTCACTAACCAACATTGGTGAACAAATTAATGAATTAGATAAAATGTATGATGGACTTGCAAATCAGTATAATGATGATGTAGACCATTCTACGAAAATGATAGGAACAATATTAGAGCCCTTAATGATTGTTTTAATTGGAAGTATAGTTGGTTTCATAATGATAGCTATGTATTCCCCAATTTTCGATTTAAGCAAAGTTATTGAAAATTAGATCTAGAATTTTGCAAAAAATATTTGTTAAATGCGTATCAATTAATTAAATTTTGTCATATGAATAAGAAAATAGTAAGTTTAAGTTTAAAAAAATATCATTTAAAGGCATATTCTTTATCAGAGATACTAATCGTATTATGTATCATTGGTATTCTAATTTATCTAGTTTTGCCAAATCAAACATCCATTGTAACAAGTGCTAAATCAATAGAGGCGCAAAATATGCTAAGTATGATTCATGGCTTAGAAAAAAGCCACTTTTATCGTTACTCAAAATATTCTTCAAATTTTGACGAATTAGGATTTGAACATGCCTTAACAATTGATAAAGGAGGACAAGCAGTATACAAAATTGAAATTATTGAAGCGTCACTGAGTGGGTTTAAAGCAACGGCAACGTCTCTTCAAGATTTTGATGGTGATGGCAACTTCAATACATGGCAAATAGACCAAGACAGAATGTTAAAAGAAATTATAAAAGACTAAAAGTGATACTTGATTTTCTAAACCTTATATTAATTATTGTCTTATTTTTAGTGCTTTATCAAGATTTTAAGAAAAGAACAATTCATATTATTCTTCCAATATTAATCTTTATTACATCATTAATTATTAACTATTTTTCAGTAGAATTAAGTTTTATTTTAATTCTAAATAATTTTATCTTTATTTTAATTAATATAGTTGGCCTTGTCCTGTATTTTTCATTCAAATCAAAAGAATTCGTTAACCCAATAGATAAATTAATAGGTTTAGGTGATGTCGTCTTTTTCTTTTCACTCACACCTTTATTTAATCTAAAACCATTTATAATATTTTTCATTTTTGGTCTATTATTTTCTTTAATAGCTCATTATATTTTCATTTTATTCAAAAACATTGAATCAATTCCATTGGCAGGATATTTAGCCCTATTTTTAATAATTAACTTCTTTCTACAATACACATTCAACACTAATTTTCTTTTTTAATGAGTAAAAACATTATTAATCATATTAATTTAAGTGTAGATTTACAACAATCTATAAATTCTGATATTGCAAATTATTTCTTAATTGTGCCAAAAAAAATTACTGATTCCGAAAGTTCTTTTTTTATTGACATAACAAAAACTTTGGAGATAAATATAATTCAAGAAGAATTAAAATTAATTCTTAACAAAAAGATAATTCTTGAGCCAATTGAATCATCAATTATAAAGAAAGCACTATCCATCTATTACCGAAAGAATGATTCTGTACATAAACAGATACCCTATGGTAACGATTTTTTGGAAAATTTAATTTTTGATGCTAAACACATAAATGCCAGCGATATTCATATTGAAATATATGAAGATGACGCTAGGGTTAGGTTGAGGATTGATGGTCAATTAATTGAAAAAAATCATATCAAAAAAGAAAATTACCTTGAACTAATTAACCAAATTAAAATTAAATCCAATTTAGATATTACAGAAAAAAGACTACCTCAAGATGGTAGAATTGAGTATGACGATTTTGATATTAGAGTTTCCATTTTACCAACTCATCATGGAGAAAAGGTAGTTATGCGAATTTTAGGGAGAGATGCTTCGCATTTAGATATTTATCGATTAGGATTAGATGAGGAAGATGTGGCATTATACATTGAGGCCGTAAAAAAGACCAATGGAATTATACTTATTAGTGGGCCTACCGGTTCTGGTAAAACCACGACGCTTTATGCCACATTAAAATTTTTGAATGATAATAAAAGAAACATTGTGACTGTTGAGGATCCAATAGAATATACTTTAAAAGGTATAAACCAAGTACAGTTAAAAGAAAATATTGGTCTTACTTTTACTTCAGCATTACGATCATTTTTAAGGCAAGATCCTGATATTATTATGTTAGGTGAAATTAGAGATTCTCAAACGGCTCAAATGGCAATAAGAGCTTCTCTGACAGGTCATCTGGTTTTATCTACTATTCATACAAATTCAGCCATCGGAACCATATCGAGATTAGTGGATATGGGGATACCTCCTTTTTTAATTGCCGAGACTATTAGTATCTCCGTGGCTCAAAGATTAGTGAGGACACTATGTGAAGAATGTAAAAAAGAAAAGGACTTTGATGCAGATGATTTGCCCAGATCTTTTAAATCTACTAAAAATCCAAAAAGTCATTTTATAGCTGTAGGTTGTGATGATTGTTTTCATACAGGGTATAAAGGAAGAAGAGCCATTTATGAAATTCTCCCCATCTCTCATGAAATCTCTGACGCAATTAAAAAAAGCATATTAGAACAGTCTAATTTTATAAAAAATAAAAGATTGTCTGACAAGGCTTTTGATCTACTGTCAAAAGGTCAAACCTCATTAGATGAGATTTATCCAATACTTATTAATTCATAACCTATGCCAAACAAAATTACATTAATTATAATTTTTTTTCTATTTTTTAATTTAATCTTCTCACAGTCAGACATTAAAGAATTTACAAATAAAATTGAAGAGCTCTCAAAAACAAAAGAAGGATTAAATGAGAATGTTAGAATTGATTTAACTGGTTTAACCCTTTATGATTATATTACTACACTAGCTGAAGAGCACAAATTAAATGTAAGTGTAGATGCTGAATTAAACCAATTTGTAACCAGTAATTTTTATGATGTAAAATTAAAAGATGTATTCTTATTTTTAATACAAAAACATAAATTAGATGTAGATGTAGTAAACACTATTTTAGTGTTCAATAAAAGGAAAGAAAAAGTGGTTGTAGAAAAATTAGAACCAATAAAAAAAATTGACATCACATATAATGAACAAAATGATTTTTTATCTGTTAGACTAAAGGATGATTCCTTGCCAAAAGTAGCCCAAGCTATTACTGATGCTTCAAAGAAAAATGTGATACTGGCCCCTGATGTAAAAGATCAAATAGTATCTGCCTACATTTTAAACAGACCGTTTTATCAGGTTCTTGATTTGTTGGCGAAATCAAATAGTTTATTACTCACACAAGACGAAAATGACAATTATTACTTAGAAAAAAACACCCCTCAACTGAATACGAAAACCTCAAATAAATCCAATTCTAATAGAAGTAATCGACTACAAAATAATAATTATGTAAAAGGGAGTGAAGGAAGTTTTCAGATTCAAATTAATAATGATGGGCTAATAGATATTAAAGCTTTTGAAGCTGACGCAGCTGATATTATTACTGAAGCGGCTGAAAAACTAAATATTAATTTTTTTATGTACAATACTCCTGAAGGTATAAACACGACATTAATTGCCAATGGACTTAGTTTTGACAATTTACTTGATAATCTTTTTGAAGGAGAAAAATACACCTATAAAATAAAAGACACTCTATATCTAATTGGCGAACATAGCACCCAAGGGTTAAGATATACGGAACTCATCCAATTAGAAAATAGAACAATAGAAACGGTATTAAATACATTACCAAAATCTGTAATTGAAAATTTAGAAGTAAAAGAGTTTATTGAGCTAAATGGTTTTGTTGTTTCTGGTTCTAAAACCCATATTCAAGAATTTAAAGATTATATTTATCAAATAGACAGAGTAGTACCTGTAATTCAAATTGAAGTTATTATAGTTCAATATCAAAAATCTTATGAAATTCAAACTGGTATTCAAGCAGGTTTGGATAATAAAAAGAGGACAACATCGGGAGTTCTTTTCCCAACTACAGATGTTGCTCTTAATTCAACATCTGTAAATGGACTTATTGATGCATTTAATGGATTAGGTTTTGTTAACTTAGGAAAAGTAGCTGAGAATTTCTATTTAAATTTAAAAGCATTAGAAAACAATTCGGTTATTAAAGTTTCTTCAACTCCAAAATTAGTTACTCTAAACGGTCATGAAGCTAATTCATCAATAGGGGAGACTAATTATTATTTTGAACAGAATAACAGATTAATTAGTTCAGGTATAAATGAAAATATCCTCCAATCTGGTACATGGAAATCTACAGAAGCCAACTTAAGTATAACTATTAAACCTCTTGTATCAAAAGATGAAAATGTTACCCTTAATATATCTGTTGAGAAAAGTTCGTTTTTAGGAAGAGCAGGCGAAACGGCTCCTCCAGGTAAAGCAACTCAAAAGTTTGAGTCGATGATTCGTGTTAAAAATAATGAGATGATACTATTGGGAGGTTTAGAAGAACTTGAAAACGAAAACTCAGGCACTGGTACTCCATTTTTGTCCAAAATACCAATAATTAAATGGTTATTTAGCTCAAGAAAAAAAAGAAAAGATAAATCGAAACTACACCTCTTTATAAAACCAACTGTAACTTATTAATGTTCAAAACTCTAAAAAATATACTTAAAGTTTCAAATAGATTCTATTTACTAGGAATATCTATTACAAATGATATATCTGAATATCAATTAATTGAACTGCTATTTAAAAATAATGAATTAAAAATTGAAAAACGTTTTTTTTCCAGTTCTTTTGATTCATCATTAAAGAAAGAATTATTAAAAGGTTATCCGATAATATTACATGTAGAGGGTGAAAATGTTATGAATAAAATAGTTGAAAATAAAACCGGATATAGAAATAACGTTATTTTTAAAGCAAATCCTGATGATTTTTATTTTTTTGAATATCACCAAGATACTGAAATCTTTTTGTCCATTGCAAGGAAATATATAATTGATGGTATTATTAACAAAATAAGTGATATTAATCTATATGTAATCCATATATCAATAGGTCCATTTGTTATGGCAAATTTATTACCTATTCTAAATGGATATTCCAAAATATCATCATCAAATTGTACACTTGATATTGATACGAATAGTATTTTATCCTTTAAAAATGAAATATCTTCTCTTGAAAAATTTGTTGTTAAAGGTGAGGTTTTAGACCATCGAGAAATGCCTCTTATAGCATCTTTTCTGGATTATAAATATCCAAATTTAGCAATTGATTTTGATAATAAATTCTTAACTCAGAATAAAAGTGAATATCTATTTAAAAAAAGGTTTAAAGTTTCCATTGTTTTTAGCCTATTATTTTTTCTAGTTTCATTAACTATTAGTCATAATCTGCATAATTTTTATTTGAGTTCATTAGCGAAAAATAAATCATTTTATTTAACCTCACAAAAAACAATTATTGAAATCAACACCTTACGAGATGAAAAAATTTTAAAGGAAAAAATATTACAAACAAGTGGTGTCTATAACAAAAGTTTTATTGTAAAATATATTGCGGACATAGGTAATTTTGTTCCAGGAGATATAACTCTCAAATCTATTGATGTTGTTCCGACTCTTAAAAAAATAAGGAATGATGAAAAGATAAATTTTAATTTTGGCAGTATAGAAATTACAGGAGAAACTTCAAATGACAACTCTTTTAATAGTTGGATTACAGATTTAAAAACTCTTCCTTGGATTGAAAAGATGGATATTGTTGATTATACTGAGGAGCAGAAAGCAGTTAAATCATTTATAATAAAAATAAGATTTTAAGATGCTCAAAAACGCAACATATAAGCAAAAGTTTCTTGCAGTAGTTGTAGGCTTTTTATTGTTGCTTTTTGCTTCATATAAAAAAACCTTTAAAGACACCATTGCTGTTAAAAAGGAGCTCAATAATATTGAATATAAATTATTGAATATCAAAAATTCATTTAGTGATATTTATAATTTAAAAAATGACATCACCACTATCGATAATATTATTGGAGGCTATACTGTAAACCCAGATCAAGTGCAGCAAATGATTTTAGATTTTATTACAAAAAGAAAATTTAATTTGAACATTGTTTCAATTGCAGATGTCCATTTATTTTCTGATGAAGAATTTTTAATCTATTCAAATCAAATTGAAATTGAAGGTTCTTATGAAACCTTAGTTAATTTGTTATATGAAATAGAAAAGAATTTTAAATATTCCCGAGTTATAAGCACGCAATTCTATTCCAAACAAAATTTCAGAACCAATACCAAACAATTATATTTAAAAATATTATTTCAGAACTATGAAAAAATCAAATAACACCTTGTTAGCATTATTATTAGTCTTTTTAGCATTTGCTTGCGATGACATTTTTGAAGAAGATATTTCAAATGACATATTACAAATTATTTCACCTATTGAAGGTGAAACTATTCAAGGTAATACCGTTCAATTTTCATGGCAAAATTTGGATGGCGCGGATGGTTACAGAATCCAAGTTATTAATGCTAATCATATATATGAAGTGGATTCATTAGTTTCCGTGTCTACATTAGTTTATATTCTAAACCCTGGAGAATATCAATGGCGTATAAGAGCTGAAAATTTTGCATATACATCTCCATATACTTTTCCGGTAAATTTTACGATTGTAATTTCCGATGATTTATCAGATCAAACCGTAGCACTTCATACCCCCTCTGATAACTTCTATACTAACAATACAAATATTATCTTCACTTGGAATGAGATTATTAGTGCAGATTATTATAATATAGAAATAATTAAAAAATTTAATGGACAACAAACTGTTTTTCAACAATCAGCTATTACTGTAACAAATTTGAACATTGATCCAAATACTTTTGATGAAGACGCTGAATATATTTGGAAAATTAAAGCGCTAAATTCAATTTCAGAAACAACTTATTCTGAACGTTCTGTTTTTATTGATAGAGTAATACCTAGTCAACCGTTATTGGTCTCCCCCCTTGATCAAGAAACAGAATCAACAGCTATTAATTTCAATTGGACTAATGGTGTAGATCTTGGGAATGTTAAATCAGTGATAACAAATAAGATAGATATTGCAACGGATATTGATTTCAATTCAATAATTCATTCTGCAAATACCACTAATAATACATATCAATTTGAGTTCGATACAGTAGGTACCTATTTTTGGAGAATAAAAGCAATAGATGCGGCAACTAATGAAAGTGACTATAGTAATGTTAGAACAGTTGTTGTACAATGATGAATCAAAAATACTTAAATATTGTCTTAATGATTTTTTTTATTTTTATCTGGGGTTCTATCATTTATAAGTTTTTTGGAAATCAAAATGTTTATGATGAAAATTTAATAAAAGTCAAATCTGTTAAAAATTACAAACACAATTATTTCATAGTTAAAGACACATTTGAACTGAAATTAATAGCAAGAGATCCTTTCGGATCATCTAAACACATTGTCAGATCTGAAGTGATTAAAAAACACACCCCACAATCAAACATTAAGAAAATAAATTCAGTAACAAAAAAAAATACGATTTGGCCAAATATTGTATATCACGGATTTGTTAAAAATGAACGCAACTTAACGCGATTAATTTTATTAAATGTTAATAATAGACTCTATAGAAAAAGAGAAAAAGATAATATCGATGAATTAATTTTATTAAAAGCATATAATGATTCATTAATAGTGACAATAAATAATGAGAGAAAAACTATAATGAAATTAAAAAAATAATTAAAAATTGAACCCAATATAAGATTGTTTTTTGAAAGAACTATCTTTAGAAAAAATTACTAAAAAACACAATGTTTAAATTAAGTTTTTATACGTCATTTATATTATTTTTAATAGTGGGTGTATTATATTCCTGTAATAAATCACCAAAAGAAAAGGATTACAAAATATTTAATTCCCAGCATCATAATTGGAAGTCTTTACGCGTTACACAATTTGTTAATGATATTAATTATACTGCTACAGATGTTCCTTTACAATACTATCTTATTAAAGATATTGGAGAAGATTATCAAAACATAGATTCAATTTATAATGCAAATGTTAAAGAAAGAATTATTGAAGTAGAATTTCAACATATAGATCAAATTGACCTTTTATTACCTGAATATACTACAAAAACATATGAAGAAGCCGTTAAGTATATGGCTTTTGCTATTGAGAAAGATTTTGCAATTGTCACATCTTCTAATGATACATTAAAATGCTCTGGAGTAAATTTTGAGCGAAACTTTAAAATAGCGCCTTTTAAAAGATTGCTTTTATATTTTAACAATATAAACCCAAACGATCATATACAATTAATATATCAAGACCATTTATTTGGGAATGGAATTATCAAATTCAAATTTAAGGAACTGCCAATAAAATTATAATTTACGATGATTCATATCATTAGATTATTTAAGTTATTTTATAGATTGATATAAATGTTGTAGGGATTTAGTTACTGAGCATATAATAAAATTTCAATGGATAAGTGGGATATCGTACAATTATTTTTTTTTAATTAATGGTCTGGTCTGTCAAGAGCTAAAAAAAATGGGCTACTGAATTTACTCTGGTAGATTCATCACCACCCCCCCCCAGCTCAATGTCATTAAGTTAAGGATTAAATAGCTCTTTTATAATTAGTTAAAGTTTTATATCTGGGGCTTTTTTTAACTATTTTACGTAAATAGCTTCTGTTA
>PHDE01000137.1 GCA_002842505.1 Bacteroidetes bacterium HGW-Bacteroidetes-3
GCACTTATTAACAAAGAAAAAAAGTAGCAAAAAAAGAAATTTCAACACCATCATTATTTTATTTAAATAACTATTTTGTTTACTTTGCTAATCTAAAGGTAGCCGAAGGGCTGCTATCCCTAACGCAAAATACAGTGCCAATTAGCATTCAGCCAAAATTGCAATCTATAATTTGAAATCAAAAGTAAGTAAATTATCGAGATTAAAAAGTCCTTTCCTTAGGAAAAGCCTATCCCGTTTTTAGTACGGGAGATTTAGGATAGGAGAAAAAAGGGCAAGCGACCTACATCACACCGCTACAACCTAATACCTTTGCTGCGTTCCCGCCCTGGAGGGTTCAAAGGGAGCTGGTTGTGTAGGACTTGCCCGGCGCGAATTTACAATCATTTTTTTAATTTTACCACTATTTTTTTTAAATTTTAGTGTAACAAAACTAAATGAGTGTTTACTAATAACTTAGTAAAAAATATCTATTAATGTTGGCATTTAACCTCCAATGGTAATAAGGTATTTACTATATTTGTTCAACCAAAAATCAATCAATTATCATGGAAAACCAAGAAGTATCACCAAAACAAATCATGTTAAATTACGGTTTAATGTTAGGATTTGCATCAATTTTAATTAGCGTGGCATTATATGCTATGGGTAAAACTTATGACCCACACTGGTCTGTGGGTGTATTCAGCACATTAATAACAGTTGTTGTGATTATTTTAGGCATTAAAAAAATTAAAGAATTAAACGGCGGATTTTTATCATTGTCCGAAGCCCTAAAAACCGGATTGGGCATTGCACTAGTCTCCGGACTTATATTTGTTGTTTATAATTTAATTTTCGTCACTTTTATAGAGCCTGAATATTTTGCCAGAATGCTTGAGGTACAGCAACAAAAAATGTTGGAAACTTATCCTAATTTTTCTGATGAACAATTGGAAGCATCTTCGGAAATGGCAAAAAAAATGTCTGGACCTTTCATTAATTCAGCTATAATAGTTATAGGAAGTTTGTTTTTAGGGTTTGTAATTTCTCTAATTGGCGGTTTAATTATGAAAAAATCTGACGAAGAAATCACCAGTATTTAATATAACACAACACCTTAAATGGATATTTCCATCGTCATTCCACTGCTTAACGAAGATGAATCTTTAAATGAATTACACGATTGGATTGTAAAAGTGATGCAATCCAATCGTTATTCTTATGAATTGCTTTTTATTGATGACGGCAGCACTGATGATTCCTGGAAGGTAATCAAGGCGTTGTCCGAAAAAAATCCATATATAAAAGGCATCCGATTTCAAAAAAATTATGGAAAATCCCAGGCTTTAAATGCCGGATTTAAAGTGGTTACAGGCGATGTTGTGATTACGATGGACGCCGATTTACAAGATTCCCCAGATGAAATTCCCGAATTGTATGATTTAATTAAAAGCGGAGATTACGATTTGGTTTCAGGCTGGAAAAAAAAGCGCTTCGATTCAAAAATCAGAAAAAATATTCCCTCAAAATTATTCAATGCCGCTGCAAGAAAAACTTCGGGATTGAAATTGCACGATTTTAATTGCGGATTGAAAGCCTACAAAAACGAGGTAATCAAAAATATTGACGTAAACGGCGAAATGCACCGTTACATTCCTGTGCTTGCCAAAAATGCGGGATTCAATAAAATTACCGAAAAAGTGGTGGCGCACCAAGCCAGAAAATATGGTGTCACAAAATTTGGAATGGAACGTTTCATCAACGGATTTCTGGACTTGATTACTATATGGTTTTTGTCTAAATTCGGCAAAAGACCAATGCATTTGTTCGGATTGCTGGGAACGTTGACATTTTTTATCGGTTTTTGTTTTGCGTTGTACTTGGGAATTGACAAACTATTTTTCAATCCAACAGGCCGATTAATCACCGCCAGACCACAATTTTATTTGGCGATTGCCACGATGATTATAGGAACGCAGCTATTTTTGGCCGGATTTTTAGGCGAATTGATATTGCGCACAAAATCGGATACAAAACGCTATTCAATTTCCGATAAAATCAATGCCTGATCATTTTTAACATATTTGAACTATTTTTGCACTATTAAATGCTAACACAATGACTAAAATCTTAAATAAAGCCCAACTTTGGCTAACAGATACTTTTGACACACAAACTCAAAAGGAAGTGCAACAACTTATTGCCGGAAATCCAACGCAACTGACCGAACATTTTTATCAGGATTTAGAATTTGGAACTGGAGGAATGCGCGGCATTATGGGCGCCGGAACCAATAGAATCAATAAATATACGTTGGGAAGGGCAACCCAAGGATTGTCCAATTACTTAATCCAAACTTTTCCAAACAAACCCTTGAAAGCGGTTATTGCTTTTGACTGCCGACATAACAGCAAAGAATTTGCAAAAATTGTGGCCGATGTTTTTTCGGCAAACAACATTAAAGTATACTTATTCGAAGATTTACGTCCGACCCCAGAACTTTCATTTGCTGTTCGATATTTAGGATGCGATGCAGGAATTGTGCTGACCGCTTCCCACAATCCACCAGAATACAACGGCTACAAAGTATATTGGAATGATGGCGGACAAATTGTTCCTCCACAAGACAATGAAATTATTGCCGAAGTAAATAAATTGGATTTTTCCCAAATAAACTTCAAAGCCAACGAAAATTTAATTGAAATTGTTGGCAAAGAAATTGACGAAGCTTTTATCAATACCAGTGTAAAAAATGGCACATTCAACACAAAAGAAAAAGAAAATTTAAAAATTGTTTTCACTTCCATACACGGAACTTCCATTACCGCAATTCCAGAAGCATTTAAAAGAGCTGGCTATACAAATGTTCATATTGTTGAAGAACAACGTGCGCCAAATGGTGATTTTCCAACGGTTAAATCTCCTAATCCGGAAGAACCGGACGCCTTAAAAATGGCGACAGATTTGGCTGAAAAACTTTATGCAGATATCGTGATAGGCACCGATCCAGATGGCGACAGACTTGGAGTTGCCGTTAGGGATTTAGAAGGTAAAATGATTTTGTTAAACGGGAATCAAACAATGTGTTTGATGACAAACTTTTTAATCAAGAAATGGAAAGAAGCCGGCAAATTAAACGGAAATCAATTTGTGGGTTCTACCATTGTTTCCACCAATTTGGTAAATGAAATCGCCACCAGCTATGGTGTTGAAACCAAAGTTGGGCTGACCGGATTTAAATGGATTGCAAAAATGGTTCGTGAAGCAGAAGGCAAACAAGAATTTATTGGTGGCGGCGAAGAAAGTTTTGGTTATATGATTGGCGATTTTGTGCGCGACAAAGATGCCGTAACCGCTACCCTTTTGGCTTGTGAAATTGCTGCATACGCAAAAGCAAACGGAAGTTCTATGTACCAAGAATTGTTGCAAATTTATGCCGACAATCATTTTTACAAGGAACATTTAATCTCGATTGTTAAAAAAGGAATGGATGGCGCCGACCAAATTAAAAAAATGATGGTTGAATTGCGTGAAAATCCGGTTACAGAAATAGATGGTTCAAAAGTGACTTATCTTTTTGATTATGATGCTTCAACAAGAAAAAATTTGCTCACTGGAAAGATTGAAAATATTGAGGTTCCTAAATCCAACGTGTTGATTTATCACACAGAAGACGGAACAAAAATAGCCGCAAGGCCAAGCGGAACGGAGCCAAAAATTAAATTTTATTTTAGCGTGAAAGGAAAATTGGATGCAATTCAAAACGCAAAAAAAGTTGAAGCAGCATTGGATGCTAAAATTCAAAGGATAATTGCAGAACTAAAATTGAGTTAAAAAGCCCCCTAACCCCCGAAGGGAGGACAGAGCGTTAAGAAAATGTTTTGTAAACATTTTTAGCGAAAGGGCCAGATGGTGCGTTGAAAAAAATTAAAATTTATTTTGCAGTAAATCACATAATAATCCCAAATCAAGCTGCCTTTCCTTTGGAAAAGCCTGTCCAGTTTTTAGTACGGGAGGCTGGGGATAGGATTAAAGGTTAAAAAAATATAGTCCGAAGACGGAAGTTTTAAATTCAAGTTCAATTTTTAATCAAATCAAGCTCCCTTTCCTTGGGAAAAGCCTGTCCCGTTTTTAGTACGGGAGGCTGGGGATAGGAATAAATATAAAAACAATAAAAAATTAATGAAGTACTTCAGACAAATTTTGGTTTATGCCATACCTTATAAAATATATGGTGTTTTAAACATTATCAGCAATATTTTTTACGCTTTGTTTGGAACATTGGCGTTTGTGTCGCTGATGCCAATGTTAAAAGTGCTGTTTAAAACAGCCGAACCAATTACCACAAAACCTACTTATGAAAGCATCTCAAAACTAGGTGATTATATTGAAAATTCTATCAATTACTTCATTACCATCAAAGTAAATACGGAAGGAGAAATGAAAGCTTTGCTATTTATGATTGTGATTGTTATCAGCACTTTTTTGCTGAAAAATGTTTTTGGCTATATGGCCATGTATTTTATTACTTTTTTACGAAATGGGGTGTTAAAGGATGTTAGAAATGATTTGTATGAAAAAACGGTGGACTTGCCGCTGGCTTATTTTTCAGAAAAAAGAAAAGGAGATATCATCGCAAGAATTTCAACAGATGTATTGGAAATTCAACATTCCTTTTTATCTATTTTGGAATTAATTGTAAGAGAACCACTGACAATTTTATTCACCATTTTTGCGATGCTGGCTTTAAGTCCGCAATTGACTTTATTTGTGTTCATTTTTATTCCAATAGCAGGCTTTATCATTTCTTTAGTAGGAAAAAAATTAAAAAAACAATCGGATAAAGTGCAAATAGAACAGGGTTTTTTCTTGTCCATTTTGGAAGAAACTTTAGGCGGATTAAGAGTAATCAAAGGTTTTAATGCGGAAGGCTATTTCAATTCGAAATTCAGGGAATCGACCTCGCGGTTTTATAGATTTTCAAATTCATTGTTAAACAGACAAAATTTGGCTTCACCATTAAGCGAGTTTTTGGGAATTGGCGTTATTGCCGTGTTGCTTTGGTACGGCGGCTCGTTGGTGTTGGTTTCAAAAACGTTGGCGCCAGACGCATTTATTGTTTTTATGGGATTGGCTTACAATATTTTAACTCCGGCAAAAGCAATTTCAAAAGCAGTTTATGGCGTTAAAAAAGGAGATGCTGCAGCGGAACGCGTTTTAGAAATTTTACATACCACTTCTCCATTGGCGGACAAACCAAATGCCATCGTAAAAGAAAGTTTTAATTCGGCTATAAGTCTTGATAATATTTCATTTAAATATGAAGATGAGTATGTGCTTAAAAATTTCTCGTTGGAAATTCCCAAAGGAAAAACGGTGGCTTTTGTTGGACAATCGGGAAGCGGAAAATCGACCATCGCAAATTTACTGACGCGTTTTTACGACGTAAATGAAGGCAGCATTAAAATTGATGGCATAGACATTCGGGATCTTACAAAAAAATCATTGCGAAGTCTGCAAGGCCTTGTTTCACAGGATTCTATTCTGTTCAACGACAGCATCAAAAATAATATTTTGTTGGGCATTACAGATAAAACGGATGCAGAAATTATGGATGCCTCCAAAATTGCAAATGCACACGAATTTATAAATGAGATGCCAAACGGCTACGATTCTAATATAGGCGACAGTGGAAACAAACTTTCGGGCGGACAAAAACAGCGGTTGAGCATTGCGCGTGCGGTTCTGAAAAATCCACCCATTATGATTTTGGATGAAGCAACTTCCGCTTTAGACACAGAATCTGAACGTATGGTACAAGATGCATTGGAAAAAATGATGAAAAACAGAACTTCTGTGGTGATTGCGCACCGACTTTCAACTGTCCAAAAAGCAGATCTTATTGTGGTATTGCTCAAAGGAAAAATCATTGAACAAGGAAACCACGAGGAATTGATTGCCAAAAATGGCGTTTATACCAAATTGGTAGAAATGCAAACACTTTGATAATTGTTGAGTTGTTGAGTTGTTTAGGCGTGTAATCGTTGAATTGTTTATGTGTTAAATCTTGTATTTAAAATGATACTGAATACTTCTAAAAAAAAATACTGCCAACTGAAACTGAAGACTGCTAACTAATTTTTAGTCCAAGTTTCTTCCCTTTTTTCAACATAAAATCATAAGCTTCTTGGTAATCATTGGCTATTTCGCCTTCTAAAATAGCTTCTTTTATAGCTTCTTTAATCGCGCCAATTTCACGGCAAGGTTTTAAATTAAAGGTTTCCATAATGAGTTCTCCTGAAATTGGCGGTTGGAAATTGCGCACGTGGTCGCGTTCTTCCACTTCTTTAATTTTTTGGCGCACCAATTCAAAGTTTTGGTGGTATTTTCTAAACTTCAACGGATTTTTAGTCGTAATATCTGCTTCGCACAAAGTCATCAAACTTTCAATATCATCACCGGCATCAAAAACCAAACGCCGCACGGCAGCATCCGTAACTTCCGTTGCGAGCACAATGGGACGGGAACTTAACAATACCATTTTTTGAACGAATTTCATTTTTTCGTTCATCGGCATTTTCAATCGTTTAAACAGTTTGTACACCATTTTTGAACCCACAAATTCGTGGCCATGAAAGGTCCAGCCCAATGTATGATGAAATTTTTTGGTGGGCGCTTTTCCAATATCGTGCAGCAAAGCAGCCCAGCGCAACCATAAATCTTCTGTATATTTGGAAATATTGTCCACCACTTCAAAAGTATGGTAAAAATTATCTTTGTGACTTTGGCCTTCCACCTCTTCCACACCTTGTAAATTGGTGAGTTCTGGCATAAAACGCTCCAATAATTGCGCTTTATGCAATAAAATAAGTCCGACCGAAGGAACTGGCGCACTCATTATTTTATTGAATTCTTCCACAATTCTTTCCCGCGTAATGATATCCAATCGTTCGGCATTTCTGGCAATGGCTTCAAACGATTTTTTTTCAATGGTAAAATTCAATTGTGTTGCAAAACGAATGGCGCGCATCATACGCAAAGGGTCGTCAGAATACGTAATATCCGGACTCAATGGCGTTCTGATAATTTTGGTTTCCAAATCTTTCAATCCATTAAAAGGATCTAGTAAATTGCCGAAATCTGCTTTATTTAAACTTAATGCCAAGGCATTTATGGTAAAATCGCGACGGTTTTGGTCGTCTTCCAATGTGCCGTCTTCCACAACAGGATTCCGACTGTTTTCATTGTAAGATTCCTTTCGTGCGCCCACAAATTCAACTTCAATATTTTTATATCTTAACATCGCCGTTCCATAGGTTTTAAAAACCTGCACTTTGGGTTTGTTTGGCAACAATTGGGCTACAGCCCTCGCCAGCTCAATGCCGCTTCCAACGGCAACAATGTCAATATCTTGCTGATTATTTCTTTTTAAAAAGTAATCGCGCACAAAACCGCCAATAACGTAGGTTTCCAATTGCAAATCGGTTGCCGCTTGGGAAATATATTTAAATATCGGATGGCTTAAAGCTTCCGTAAAAAGCATTTTTTTTGTCATTTTTTATTGGCGCAGCACAGTTATTTCACCGTTTTCAGAAACCTTCAAAATAGTTGAAGATTTTTCGTTCACTTCCTCGCGCTGCAAATTTACAACATAGTCAATGCTCTCCAAAATGGACGGTTCAATTTCTTTAAAACTTTTTGGCGTTGGGTTTCCGCTAATATTTGCCGAAGTAGATACAATCGGTTTTCCGAACAAATGAATCAACTGTCTGCAAAACTCATTTTGCACAATCCTGATGGCCACTGTATCGTCTGTCGCCACCACGTTTTTTGCCAATCCAACCGGATTGTCATAAATAATGGTTGTTGGGTTTGTTGTTTTTGAAAGCAGCTCTAAAACTGCTTTTGAAACCTTGGGAATGTATTTTTGAAGCATTTCTAAACCGTCAACCAAAATAACCAAACTCTTGCTTTCTGAACGTTGTTTGATATCAAAAACCTTGGCGACGGCTTCTTTGGAAGTGGCATCACAACCAATTCCCCAAACCGTATCGGTTGGATATAACAAAATTTCTTTTTGTTTCAATGTTTTTAGGCTGTTCTTAATTTCAATTTTCATGCTTCAGTAAAATCAATTTTAGGATTGAGTAAACTTATTATATTTTTTGAACCATAATCATTGGCATATAAATTTGATTTTTTTTATTATCAAATCGAAGGTACTATAAGAAAAAAAGCTGTGATAAATAATTGATTTTTAACACAATAGTTTTTTATCTTTTTTTGTATATTCTTTCGTTTGGTTAATAGTTTTCAAAAATAATTTTAAAACTTAAAGTAATTCAGTTTCTTTCTCATTTTGAATTTTCGCAATAAATTTAAGGGTTTTTTCTTTAAGTATGACCTGTCTTTTTCCAAAAAAGCCAAAGTTGCATCCACAATTCTTTTACTGGATTTTCCGTCGCTGTAAGGATGCGTAAATTCAATATAATCATCAATTTCCTTCATCACTTCTTTTGGATAAGAAAATGCTTTTTCAATGGTTTTTTTACGGACCTTAGCAAACAACACTTCGACCAGATAAGCAAAAACCAAAGATACAGCTGTAATCAGTAATACATTCAGTCCAAAAATATACGTAGCGTAAAGCAGGAGTACCCCAAGTGAGGAAGTGAATATAATCAGATTTTTCTGTGACATCACCTCGTTAGGGTTTGAGGGTTGAATTGAAGTCATTGGATCACCACTTTCTAATATGAGCTTTTAAAAATGTCAGAATATCTTTCCCAAATATTCGAATTGAGTATATCACATCCATTTATCATATTTAAGTGATATACATTATCGATTATAATGATAAAAAACCTACTAAATAGTGCAATTTCTCTATATTTTCACAATGTCAATTTTATAACTTCCGAAAGTCAAAAAAAGATACCGAAACTGTGAATCAATCGGTCAATCGCGTGATATTTTTCGATGTTTTATCATTCTATATCAACATTGTAACGGATATTGCCTTTTTTTAAAAGGAATATTATGGTCTAAAATATTTATCGAAGTTATTGATTACATAAAAAAAGACCGCTAAGCGGTCTACTCCATGACAAATTCAACAAATTTCTTTAGTGAGTCCGTTTGAGGTTTTTCTAGTATTGAGACAGGTCCATGCTCTACGATTCGGCCATCTTCCATAAACAATATGTAGTCAGCGGCTTTCTTTGCAAAGCCTAGTTCGTGAGTGACAATGACAAATCGCATGTTCTTTTCGCGTAGTTTTAATACGGTTCTCAGGACTTCGCGTGCCAGAATCGGATCGAGTGAGGAGGTCGGTTCATCGAGAAACATAACTTCAGGAGATATGGCCAGACTGCGAATGATTGATACACGTTGGGCTTGTCCTCCGGACAATTGATAAGGTTTTTTGTTCATATGCTCGACGAGTTCAAACTGTGTCAGTAAATCGATGGCAATCTGTTGGGCATCTTCTGGTGTTTTATTGTGAACCTTCTCGAGAACCAG
>PHDE01000138.1 GCA_002842505.1 Bacteroidetes bacterium HGW-Bacteroidetes-3
TGGTTTTTGAGGACAATTCTCAAAATTCTTCAATCGTAGCAGGCGGCGTTTACAATCCGGTAGTCTTAAAACGCTTCACTCCGGTTTGGAATGCAAAGGAACAATTGAATATTGCTTTGCCATTTTACAAGGATTTGGAAATTCAATTCAATAAAAAATACGATTACCCAATTGATATCTACAGAATATTCAAATCGGTAGAAGAACAAAACAATTGGTTTGCGGCTTGTGACAATCCGACGCTTTCCAATTTTATGTCCGCCAAATTAATCAAGGAAAAACACCAAGGCGTTATGGCCGATTTCGGTTACGGGAAACTATTAAATACAGGAAGAATCGACACAAAAACATTGTTGGAAGATTATCGGAATTATTTGTTAGGCAGAAAATTAATCAGAAATGAAAGTTTTCAATATGATGAATTAAAAATAAATGAAAACAATGTTGAATATAAGGAGGTGACTGCTTCAAAAATTGTTTTTTGTGAAGGCTTCGGACTTAAAAAAAATCCGTTTTTTAATGAGTTGCCAATGCAGGAAGCAAAGGGAGAACTCATTACCATTCACGCCCCAAATTTGAATGTGGATTTTTTAATCAAATCCGCTTTGTTTGTACTTCCTTTAGGAAATAACTTATATAAAGTTGGTGCCACATTTAATTGGAAAGACAAAACCCAGTTTCCAACAGAAGAAGGAAAAAACGAACTTATTTCAAAATTAGGAACATTTATAACCGCTCCGTATCAAATTGTGGATCACGTTGCCGGGATTCGGCCAACGGTTAAAGACAGAAGACCTTTGGCAGGGAAACATCCAAAGTACCAAAATCTTGCAGTTTTAAACGGACTTGGAACGCGCGGTGTTATGATTGCGCCAACCCTTGCAAAAGCACTTTATGATAATTTAGAAAATGAAATTGAGTTGGACAAAGAAATTTCTATTGCTCGTTTTCTTTAACTTTAGTTGATTTTGGTTTGTATTTTACAAATAAATTAATCCAGATTATTCTTGAAAACCGAATTGAAACAGGGGCTGTTAAAATCAATGCAATGACAATTGGGATAAAACTTTCTACCAAACTCAAATTAAAAAACAAAACGGCAATGAGAAAGGTCACTATTGAAATACCAACCGTAAGGCCATAATTTACATACATAGCGCCATAAAAAAAGGAAGGTTCCATCATATATTTCAATCCGCATACAGAACAATGGTCATTCATTTGAAAAGCCTTATTCAACTTGAACATATTTTTTTCTTTCATGAAATCGCCTTCGTGGCATCGCGGACATTTATTGAATAAAATGCTGTAAAGTTTGCTTCCTTTTTTAAACATTTATTATTTTATTGGATTGAAATTCAGTCAATTATTAAATTAAAAACTTTAATTGAGTGCCAAATTTATTTGTAGTACTTTTGTACGATTTTTAAAACGCATACAAATTTACATTAAATTATAAACTATTAATGCTTAACGTACACAATTTATCGGTTTCTTTTGCCGGTTCCGATTTGTTTTCAGGAGTTACTTTTAAATTAAATAAAGGTGACAGAATTGGATTAATCGGGAAAAATGGAGCAGGAAAATCAACTTTGCTTAAAGTGCTTTCTAAAGATATAGAAGCTTCTGGAGGAACGATGGCTTTTGATAAAGAAGTGCGCATCGGATTTTTGCGTCAGGATATTGATTTTGTGGAAGGAAGAACAATTTTGGAAGAAGCTTACCAAGCTTTTGAAGAAATTAAACAATTGGAGGGAAAATTGGAAATTATCAACCATGAATTGGTGGAAAGAACCGATTATGAAAGTGAGTATTACCACGATTTAATGGTTAATTTAAATGAGTATTCTCACCGATATGAATTGTTGGGCGGTTATAATTACCAAGGAAATACGGAGAAAATATTGCAGGGTTTGGGCTTTCAAAGAGAAGATTTTGACAAACTGACGGATACTTTTTCCGGAGGCTGGAGAATGAGGATTGAGTTGGCAAAGTTGCTGTTGCAAGAAAATGATATTTTATTGCTCGATGAGCCAACAAACCATTTGGACATAGAATCTATTATTTGGCTGGAAAATTTTCTGAAAGTTTATTCCGGAGCCATCGTTTTGGTTTCGCATGATAAAATGTTTTTGGACAATGTGACCAACAGAACCATCGAAATTTCGTTGGGTAAAATTTACGATTACAAAAAACCATATTCCCAGTTCTTGTTATTGCGAGGTGAAATAAAAGAAAAACAATTACAGGCGCAAAAGAACCAAGAAAAGGAAATTAAGGCAACTCAAGTTCTAATTGATAAATTTAGGGCAAAAGCAAACAAAGCTACCATGGCGCAATCTTTAATCAAAAGATTGGATAAAGTGGAGCGCATAGAAGTTGATGATGATGACAATGCGGTGATGAATGTGAAATTCCAAATCTCAAAGGAACCCGGAAAAATTGTGATTGAAGCCGAAAATTTATCGAAGAGTTATGGCAAAAAACACGTGCTGGAAGATGTTGATTTGTTGATTGAAAGAAACAGTAAAATCGCTTTTGTTGGTCAAAACGGACAAGGGAAATCGACTTTGGCAAAAATAATGGTGGGAGAAATTCCGCACGGCGGCCATTTAAAATTGGGCCATAATGTGGAAATCGGCTATTTTGCCCAAAACCAGTCGGAATATTTAGAGGCGGAAAAAACGGTGTTGGAAATAATGGAAGATGCGGCGACAGACACCAACAGAGCCAGAGTAAGAGATATGTTGGGATCGTTTTTATTTAGCGGCGACACGGTGGATAAAAAAGCGAAAATGTTGTCGGGTGGCGAAAGAAACAGATTGGCATTGTGCAAATTGTTATTGTCTCCATTCAATGTTTTAATTATGGATGAGCCCACAAATCACCTTGATATAGCCTCAAAAAATGTATTAAAACTGGCGCTCAAAAAATTTGAGGGAACGCTGATTTTAGTGTCGCACGACAGGGATTTTTTACAGGGATTGGCCACAACAGTTTATGGTTTTAAAGATAAAGTGATTAAAGAATATTTGGGAGATATTGATTTTTTCTTGGAACAACACCAAATTGAAAATTTGCGGGAAGCTGAAAAAAGGACCGTTGTTGCAAAAAAATCGGATAATTCTAAAAAGATAGTTTCCCATTCGTCAAAGGATGAAGACAAAGAACTGAAAAAATTAAAAAATCAATTGTCTAAAATTGAAACCCAGATAGATAATTTGGAAAAGGAAATTATAGAAATGGATGAAGCTTTGTCAAAAGATTATGAGGCAACCTCCACCAAACCCAATTTTTTTGAAAACTATAAAGCAAAAAAGAGCAAAGTGGAAAAGTTGATGGACGAATGGGCAGAAATTGAAGAAAAAACAGAGAATTGTTCTTAGAAAATAAAAATAGCCGCATACAACAAATTCACTTTTCCGAAATTGAAAATAGTGGTATTACTCTTTTTATAAAACGTGAAGATGAATTGCATCCATTTATTTCAGGAAATAAATACCGAAAATTAAAATACAATTTAGCCGAAGCCGAAAAGCAACAAAAAACCACCTTGCTCACTTTCGGCGGCGCGTATTCAAACCATATTGCCGCAACAGCGGCAGCCGGATTAGCCTATAACTTTAAAACTATTGGCGTTATTAGGGGAAATGAATTGGGTGATAATTTGGCTGAAACAATTCAAAATAATCCAACTTTAAAGTTTGCTGCTGAACACAATATGCAATTTGAATTTATTTCAAGAGCAGCTTACAGAAACAAAACTTCCCAAGAATTTAGTGCATCGCTTCAAAAAAAATTTGGCGATTTTTATTTGGTTCCCGAAGGCGGCACAAATAATTTTGCTATAAAAGGCTGTGAGGAAATCTTGACGGAAGAAGATGATAAATTTGATATCGTTTGTTGTGCAATTGGTACGGGAGGCACCATTTCCGGAATCATAAATTCGTTGAAAAGTCACCAAAAAGCAATCGGTTTTCCTGCCTTAAAAGGCGATTTTTTGCAACAAGAAATCAGTAAATACATACTAAAAAAGGATAATTGGAGTTTAAATACCAACTATCATTTTGGGGGTTATGCAAAAATTTCAGAAGAATTAATTACCTTTATCAACAAATTTAAAAGTGAAACAGCAATTCCGCTTGATCCTGTTTATACCGGAAAAATGATGTTTGGGATAGTGGATTTAATAAAAAATGGATTTTTTGAAAAGGGATCTATAATTTTGGCGATTCATACAGGTGGTTTACAGGGAATTGATGGGATGAATCTATTATTAAAAAAGAAAAATTTAGCGCAAATTATATAGGTTATGAAGTTTAAAATTGTTTTAATTTGTCTGTTAACTATCGGTTTTTTAACAAGTTGTAAATCTAAAAAGCAAGCGGTGCATTCAAAGCCAAAAACAGCGCACCATAAAGTCGTTGAAAAAATTAAAGAGGAGAGAGTAACTCAAATAGATACAAATACAGAAGTTAAGTCTATTATATTTACTTCAACAGAAGAGTATATTAACTTTTTTAAAGATGCCGCTATGGAAGAAATGCGAATCTATAAAATTCCGGCGAGCATTACCTTGGCGCAAGGTGTTTTAGAATCCTCGAGCGGCAATAGCGAACTTACTAAAAAATCCAATAACCACTTCGGAATTAAATGCCATAAGGAATGGCTGGGAGACCATACTTTTCATGATGATGATGAAAAAGGGGAGTGTTTTAGAGTTTATGCTGATCCAAAAACTTCCTATAGAGACCATTCTTTATTTTTAACTACCAGAAGTCGGTATTCAAATTTATTCAAATTTGAGCCTGGAGATTATGTAAGTTGGGCGCAAGGTTTAAGTGAAGCCGGTTATGCAACTGACCGAAGATATCCTGCAAAACTAATCGGTTTAATTGAAAAATTTGAATTGCATAAATATGATACGCAGGTTTTGGGAAAATCATTTGAAGTTGTAAAAGCTTCGGAAACTTCAAATCATATTGTGAATAAAGGCGATACTTTGTACAACATATCAAAACGATACGGGATAACTGTGGAAGAGCTTAAACAAATTAATAATTTAAGTTCCAATGAAATCAGTATCGGTCAAACATTATTCTTATCTAAATAAACTCCTAAAAAAGTATCTGTTCACATTTTTTTTGAAAATCCAATTTAACTTTTTGCTTTAATTTTAAAGAATATTTTGGGCGCTCCAGCTGAAAAAGCTGTCGGGCTTTTCACTGCAATCTTTTTAACGGTACAAACCGCTAAAAAGGATTTTCGCTTCAATCCCTAGCGCAAATCCAATCAACAAATGATAATTGACAATAAATAATTAATCCCGCACATGTGGAATGGCGTTTCTTGCGCTTTTTCTTTTCGCTATTTGCAGTTAATTTTTTTTGCTTGTTTTCATTTATATCATACAATTGTCTAATTCCTAATCTTTAATTCAATATAAAAAGTCCTAAAAAAGAATTCATTTTGAATTATTATTTTTAGCGTATTTTTGCAAAATATGATGAACAAACTTTCAGATTGGTTGCCTACCACCAACAAAGAGGTGAAACTCAGAGGCTGGGAGGAATTGGACGTAATATTATTTACAGGTGATGCCTATGTGGATCATCCTGCATTTGGCGCAGCAGTGATTGGCCGACTTTTGGAAAGTTACGGGCTAAGGGTGGCCATAGTGCCACAACCAAGTGTGCACGACAATTTACAGGATTTCACCAAATTGGGAACACCAAAATTATTTTTTGCAGTTACCGGTGGCTGTATGGATCCAATGGTGAGCAATTATACCGCCAGCAAAAGAAGGCGCGACAATGATGCTTACACACCCAACGGCGATAAAGGTTTCAGACCCGATTATGCGACTACCGTTTATTCAACCATTTTAAAGGAAAAATTTCCAGATGTTCCCGTTTTAATTGGAGGAATTGAAGCTTCACTTCGCCGCGTTACCCATTATGATTATTGGAGCGATACCTTAAAACCAACCATTTTAATAGAGTCAAAAGCTGATTTGCTGGTTTATGGAATGGGAGAACAACCCTTGCATGAAATTGTAAATTTGTTGAAAAAAGGCGTGCCTTTTTCCAGTATCAGAACGGTGAAGCAAACTGCTTTTTTAGTGGATAAAGGCGAAGAAATTCCTAAAAATAAAAATTGGAAAGACGTAACCATCAATTCGCATGAAGTTTGTTTGAAGGATAAGAAATTGTATGCTTCAAATTTTAAAGTGATTGAACAGGAATCCAATAAACTGCACGCAAACCGTATTTTACAGGAAGTGAACGATTTTACTTTGGTCATCAATCCGCCTTATGAAACAATGACAGAAGCTGAAATTGACGCTTCATTCGATTTGCCTTACACGCGTTTGCCACACCCAAAATACAATTCGCGCGGACCAATTCCTGCGTTTGAAATGATAAAATTCTCCATCAATATTCATCGTGGTTGTTTTGGAGGCTGCAGTTTTTGCACCATTTCTGCACATCAGGGAAAATTTATTGCCAGCAGAAGCCAGGAATCTATTTTAAAAGAAGTGGATAAAGTAGCAAATATGCCCGATTTTAAAGGGTATTTGTCCGATATTGGAGGTCCATCCGCAAATATGTACAAAATGAAAGGAAAAGTGCAGGAAATTTGCGACAGATGTGTTTCTCCTTCTTGTATTTCTCCAGTGATTTGCCATAATTTAGACACTTCACACAAACCTTTAACAGAACTTTATAAGGCCGTTGACCGTCATCCGAAAGTGAAAAAATCATTTATCGGAAGCGGAATCCGCCACGATTTATTGGTGCCGGAATTCAACAAATTGGCCGATCCAAAAGAGTTAGATGCTTATACGGAAGAAGTGATGACAAACCATGTTTCCGGCCGATTGAAAGTGGCGCCGGAACATACATCGGACAATGTTTTGAAATTGATGCGGAAACCGTCTTTTACCTATTTCCATAAATTTAAAGAACGTTTTGACGCCATAAATATTCGTAAAAAACTAAATTTGCAATTGATTCCTTATTTTATTTCCAGCCATCCGGCTTGTGAATTGGAAGATATGGCAAATTTGGCTGCTGAAACCAAAGATTTGGGATTTCAATTGGAACAGGTTCAGGGTTTTACGCCAACACCAATGACGGTTGCGACGGTTATTTATTATAGCGGTTACCATCCTTATACCCTAAAACCGACGAAAACACCAAGATCCAAGCAAGAAAAAGAGGAACAACACCGATTTTTCTTCTGGTACAAAAAGGAAAATCAAGCATGGATCAGAAACACGCTGACAAAAGTTGGCAGAACTGATTTGTTGCAAAAATTGTTGCCTACAAATGACAGTTGGCGGAAAAATAAAAATGCACCTGCCAAAAACACCTTTAACGATACAGTTCCCTTTAAGCCAACATTCAAAGGAAAATCTTTCAAAAGAAATAAAACAAAGAATTAGGCAACAAAAAATTTAGGGCTTTAAATTAAAATCTTAAATTTGTTTCTACTTTAAACCAACGAATAATGAAAAAATTATTATTATTTTTTTTATTGTTTTCAGCTTCTTTAATTGCCCAAAATAAGGCTAAAGTCGATTTAAGCAATCCAAACGCAACCATTCACACCCATTTATATTTTTTACAATCGGGTTCCTATAACCCCGAAAAAGCAGCAGCTGTAATTTACGGTTACGACAGTATGGAGGCAGAGGAAATTGCCGTTAAATTGAAGAAAATAATGGATGCTAAAGGCTTAAAAATTGATTTTAGCAAGGTGCCTACAAATAGGATGTATTCTGACACATTATCCACTAAAGGCGGAAATCAGTATGTATTATTTCCCAGTAAAATGCCTGAGATATATTTAGAAAAAATTGAAGATAATTGGTATTATTCCAAAGAAACTTCAGGGAAAGTTAAAGAGATTTATCAAAGTATGTATCCTTGGTATACGGCGAAATTACAGCAAATAATGCCAGAAGCTGGTCATAGGACGCTCTTCAACATTGAACTTTGGCAGTATATTGGTTTGCTGATATTGATAACAATCTGTTTTGGACTCTTTTATGTTTTGCGTAAAATCGTTTTTTTAATTTTGAATAAAACACAGCATGTAATTATAAACATCTCGAATGAAGATATAAAATCTTCTTTGAAAAAATTAACGCGCCCAGTTGTTTTATTGCTATTAATGGCATTTGTAAAAAAAATATTGCCTTCACTGGTACTGCACGTTGATGTTTACAATTTTTTGGTTTTGGCCATAAATATGATGGTTGTAGTTTTTTGGATTTATGTATTTCTAAAACTCGTGAATTCGATAATGAGCATTTACGCCGATTTTGCCGAAACTACGGCTTCTAAACTAGATGATCAATTGGTGCCGGTGTTAAGAAATTTTTTAAAGGGACTTGTTATATTTCTGGGGATACTTAAATTTTTGACACTTTTTGGGGTTGATCCTGTCACTGTTCTTGCCGGTGCTTCCATTGGCGGTATCGCGGTGGCGTTGGCTTCACAAGACACGGTTAAAAACTTTATCGGAACCATCATGATTTTTGTGGACAAGCCTTTTCATATTGGTGATTGGATTGAAGCCGGAACCGTTATTGGAACCGTAGAAACTGTTGGTTTTAGATCTACCACCGTTCGCGCTGCCGACACCACAATTTTTCAAATTCCTAACAGCCAACTTTCAGAAATGGTGGTGAACAATAAAGGTTTGCGTTCTTTCCGCCGTTACACCACAAATTTGGGGATTCGTTATGATACGCCTCCTGAGCTTATTGAGGCTTTTGTGCAAGGCATCAGAAGAATAATTGAATTGGAACCATCTACCAGAACTGATGCTTTTAATGTTGAATTTAATGGTTTTGCGGATTCTTCCTTATCCATTTTACTGAATATTTATTTTGTGAATTTGGATTGGAACAGCGAGCAAGCCTCAAAACACCTATTGCATTTAAAAATTTTAAAATTGGCCAATAGTTTGGGAATCGGATTTGCGTTCCCTTCTTCCACAGTAATGATTGAACAATTTCCGGAGAAAAAATCTTTCGACACCAATTATAATACCGATGAAAGCAGAATTCAGCAAATATTGGATGCCATTAATTTAAGCCAAGAAGATGAAAAAAATTAGCGTGCTTATTTTTATAACCTTGTTTTTTTCTTGTAAACAAAGCAATGAAGCCCGTAAACCCATAAAACAAATTACTGTTGAACAAAACTGGACAGATATGCAAAAGAAATTGAGTAAATATGTAACCTTTAAACTGACAGCAGATTTAAGTGTTTTAACAGAAAATGAGCGCAAAATGTTGCCAATTCTGATTAAAGCAGCCTCAAAAATGAATGAGTTGTTTTGGTTTGAAGCATTCGGAGACAAAAACCAACTTTTAGACAGTATTTCCAATGAAGATACCAA
>PHDE01000139.1 GCA_002842505.1 Bacteroidetes bacterium HGW-Bacteroidetes-3
TTCTTTGCGGTATTTGCGGTTAAAAATCTTTGTGTTCTGAGTTTGTTTTTTTATAATTTCACTTGCTTTTTATCATAGAATACGCAAATTGAATTACGAATTACGATTTTTGAATTACGAATTGCTTAAAATTTTACCGTAAACCAATTTCTTTTTCAATTTTTGCGATGCAAAAAATCCAATTTTTTTTCAATTTCCGCGCTCCAAAAACGGATGACTTTCCAGCCTTGCGATTTTAGGTAATTATTGACTTTACTATCTCTTTGCATGTTTCGTTCAATTTTTTTTTGCCAATATTCGGTATTGGTTTTAACGCGATCTTTCTCGGTTTCCCAATCTTTTCCGTGAAAAAATTCACTGTCCACAAAAATGGCGTTTTTAAGTTATACGAGGGCGAAAATCTTAAAAATTTATCCTCATTTTGTTATTAAGGGCAATTTTCATCCTCATTGAATTTTAGGTTTCTTTCGTATCGGGAAATTTTGGAAACCAAACCTAACAGGTTTTCAAAACCTGTTAGGTTTACAAAGAGAAAGAGATTTTCTAAGATGATGTATTTACATTATTGGGACGACATTTCAAAAAATATTCTTCAGATAATGAAATTGTCGCCACGTTATTATTGGCATTAAAACGGTTTGTCAAACAAATTGTTAAAAACTGTATATTTGGGATTATGATAGAAATTTTTTCAAGAAAAGTGCTTAATAATCAATCATTTAGAATATATTGCATTAAGTTTTAGCTGAATGTGTGTTATTAAATCCTAATATCGAAGTGGAATTATTGCAGAATTAAAAGTTAAAAACAACACCTCAAAAAAATTGAACGTATAGAATCCATTAATAAAAAGAGTGTTAATGATGAAAAACATATTCGATTTTTTAATGATTTCAGGTGTTCTCCTTGGAATTATTTTTATTGTGGCAACAAAATTATCCAAAAACGGTAGCGCTAAAACTATTGTTTATTTGAATTTAGTGGTTTTATTTTTACTGCTTAATAATCTTCAGGTTTTTTTGCTCGAAACCGTTTTTGTGGATGCCAATTTCTTTTTCAGAAGATTAGAGATTCCATGGTATGTGCTTATTTTTCCTTCATTTTACACTTTTTTAATCTATTATTTAAAAATAGAAAGGAAGAAAGCTACCTTTGTTTATATCTCCTTTTCCCTATTTATTTTAGAAATAGCCATAAGAATAGCCTTTATTCCTTACTTCTTTCACGATGAAAATAATTTTTTCATTGCAAGATATACTCAAATTGAAGAAATAATAAATGCATCCTATGCTATATTTCTTTTTATAAAAGCAATTATAATACTTTTCAAATATTCAGATTTATACCAATCGGTATTGGCTTTTGACAATGTTAAATGGCTTAAAAATTTTATGTTTTTTGGCAGTATCGTTATATTGATGTGGGTTTGTGCGATACTTTTAAATTTAGACAAGGTATTAAATCGTGAAATTTTTATCTATTATCCTTTGCGCTTAAGCAGCACTTCTCTATTGTATTGGATTAGTTATCAAGGTTTTTATAACTACTCCGTGATGGTAGAACGAATTCAGTTAAGAAAGGAAATGGCTGCCAAAGAAATATATAAAAATGGAACTCACAATTCAAAAAAACCGGAAAACGAGAAATTTCTAATGATAAAAAACCATATTAAAAAAAACAAAAGATTTCTTGATCCTACGTTTAGTTTAGAAAGATTATCGTCTGAAATGGGAATGAGCACCAATAAATTATCCCATTTAATAAATAAAGAAAGTGGGCGTAACTTTCCGGATTACATCAACTTTTTAAGGGTTGAGAAAGCAAAAAAATACCTAATAAAATCCGATTTTTCTGCTTATACAATAGTCGCAATAGGCTTGGAATGTGGCTTTAACTCCAAATCTACATTTTATGCCGCTTTCAAAAAATTCACCAATGTCACTCCTTCTGAGTTTAAAGAAATATAAAAACCAACCGTCCTAATTTTCACAACTTGTCCTATTTTTTACAATTTGGGTAATCTTGGATATTCCTTTTTAACTGTAATCATAATTTTGAAATGTATTTAAAACTCAAAATTATGAAAACTTCAATTATTTACTTAATCGTCATTTCTTTATTGCTCCAAAGCTGTTACTCTTATAAGGCAATAAATTTAAATGAGACATCTCTTGTGGTCGGTAAAAATTACAAAATAAGACAGGACACAAAATTTGTGAAATTGAAACTGGAAACAGTAAGTGACAGCACTATAACTGTTTTGGAAGGCAAAATTCAAAAAGACATCCCAATCTCCCAAATTAAAGAAATTAAAAAATCGGAATTTTCAACGTTGAAAACAGTGGGATTGGTATTGGGAATTGGTTTGGTTGGCGTAATTGTAATTGGAGCCATAGCAGTAAGCAATATGTCTTATAGTTTTGATATTCCCCTTCAATTTTGAATTATAGGATTGCAACCCCAATTCCCAATGGTTTTATTACATGGTTATTAATCATTCATCAACCAAAAATACTGATTATGATACTGCTTATAATTTATACTTTTTTAAAAAAGTACAACAATCAGAGTTGGATAAGGCAAAATTTAAAAATATGTAAATTTTTAAAAGTAAATATCCCTAATTTTCTTGTGAGTTTTCTCATAAGGCTTATACTGTTTATTCCCCTATTGTCAAATGCGCAGAATCTACAACTTAATTATAAAATAATAAGAAATGGAAATGATATTGGCTGGATGCGACTTGAAAAAAACAATGTTGGCAATAATTCAGATTTCTTGTTAGATTCTGAAATAAAAACCAAAATCATTTTTCCAATTACCGTATTTGCAAAGGAAACATCAACTTTTGAAAACGGGAAACTTGTTTATTCTTCCCAAATCAGAAAAACCAATGGCTCGATAAAATTGGAAAAGCAAACCAGGTTTATGGCAAATGAATATGAAGTATTGGAAAATGGAGAAAAGGAAAAACTGCCATTCTCCGCCATAAATACAAATTTGTTGTGTCTGTATTTTCAAGAACCAATAGATTTAAAACCTGTTTATTGCGACATTCAGCAATGCTTTGTTAAAATATCAAAAACAACTGATGGCGGGTACAAGGTAAAGTTCCCGAATGGCAATGCCAATTGCTATTATTACAAAGAAGGAGTTTGCACTAAAATTAAGATTATGCATACTTTTTATTCAGCCGAAATAATTCTAAATCCACAAACCAATGGTTATGCAAACAACAAATAGTTTAATGCACCTCCTCATTTATTTACTATTTTTTGGATTTAGCTGGATGTGCAGAATCAACGGTATCCATAGATTAATTAACGACAATGGGGTTTTTACCCGAAAACCAAAAGGCCTTATTAGCGCTCATTTCATTGGGATAATTTGGTTTGGACTCATTCCTGTGATTCTTTTGAAAAATTCAGTTTTAAAAGTTTTAACAAGCGATAAAATGCCGAACAGTTTTTTTGTTTTTTTGTTCATTTTGATTTTTATGCTAATTATAACCTTTGCGTTCAAACAAAGTAAAACTGCTTTTGAAAATAAACAAGGGTCATCTGAAAGCTTTATCCGTTTATCATCAGAGTTTTTCATTTCCTATTTTATTATCAGGGCTCTATTTCTTTTTGCTTATGAATTATGGTTCAGGGGGTTTTTACTTTTTGACAGTATTCATTGGTTTGGAATTCCTTCAGCTGTTTTTATAAATGTTTCATTATATGTTTTATTACACATTTTTAATGGTAAAAAAGAAATGTTGGCTTGTATCCCTTTTGGAATTTTGGTTTGCTTTTTTAGCATATTATTTAACACCGCTTGGCCGGCCATAATGCTGCATATTGGTTTTTCATTAGTTTACGAACATCATTTTTATCGATTTAATTTAATTAACACTAAAACTGCATAATCATAAAAATTTTAATAACAGGCGCAACAGGATATGTGGGACATCGGCTTGCGCTAACCTTGGCCGAACGTAAAAACGAAATACATATTTTGGTAAGGAACCCTAATTCTGACAATATTCCTTCGCATAAAAACATTAGGGTGTTTAGTGGCGACATTACAGACAAACAATCCATAACAACAGCAATCAATGGATGTGAACAGGTATATCACATAGCCGCTATAGTAAAACCATTTGACAAAGATCCTTCTCTCTTTCACAAAGTAAATGTTGAAGGAACTCGTAATTTACTGGCAATTGCACTTGAAACAGGTGTCAAAAAATTTGTATTTACCAGTAGTTGCAGTGTAATTGGATCAACCATAAAAGAAGCGATGTGTGAAAATGACACGCGCATCACCCCTCTTGACAATGAATATGATACCACAAAATTCCTGGCCGAAAACCTTGTAAAGGAGTATAGCTATAAAGGTTTGTTTACGGTAATTGTATCCCCTTCAAAAGTATTTGGGCCAAGTGGTTTTGAAACGAAAATAATCTCTGTAAACACCATCATAAATAAATTTATTAAAGGAGAATTCACGTTCATTCCTAAGCCAAGCAAACTAGTGGCTAATTACTGTTTTATTGATGATGTGGTAGAGGGTCATATACTTGCAATGTCTAAAGGAAGCAGTGGTGAAAAATACATACTTGGAGGAGAAAATATTTCTTTTGAGGAACTTTTTAATACAATCCGTACGCTTTCAGGAACAAAGGCCAGGCTAATTGAAGTCCCTAAAATCTTCGTAAAAGTATGGGCGATATTACAATGGATACAATACAAAACAATCCATAAAGAACCTTTTATAACAGATAAAAGTATCCAGCAAATTTTCTGCAACAAAATCTTCAGCAGTGAGAAAGCAACCCGAGAATTGGGTTACAACATCACTCCATTGGAAGATTCATTAAAACAAACTATTCACTTTTTAAAAAATCAATATCATGTCTAAAAATTTATATACTTTGATAACCGGAGCCAGTGAAGGATTTGGAAAAGCATTGGCAATGGAGTGTGCATCTAGAAAAATGAACTTAATTCTTGTGGCATTACCAGATTCTAAACTTCAATTATTAGCCGAAACATTAATCCAAAAATATGCTATTGAAGTAATATCGATAGAAAAGGATCTTTCTATTGAAGAGAATTGTACCATGCTTTATAAACAAGTGGAAGAACTAAAACTTTCTGTTAATATGCTCATCAATAATGTGGGGATAAGCAGTACCATGTTTTTTAGCGAAGGAAATATCGGGTTTTATCAAAAACAAGTAAAATTAAATGTGGTGGCAACAACGCTGCTCACCAGCTTATTTCTGGAAATGTTGAAAGCGAATAAACCTTCCCATATTTTAAATGTAGGAAGTCTTAGCTGTTTCTTTTATCTGGCAAAAAAACAAGTGTATGGTGCCACTAAATCCTATATCTATTCCTTTTCAAAAAGCCTGCGAGGGGAATTGAGTTCAGAAGGCATAAATGTAAGTGTGATTTGCCCTGGCGGTATGAACACAAACGAAACAATAGTAAACACTAATAAGTCTAATAACTGGCTGGCACGTCAATCAATAATGAATCCTGAAGAAGTTGCTCCTATAGCCATTAAAGGGTTATTAAAATGTAAAGAAATTATTATTCCCGGACGCATGAACAAACTATTTTTACTGATAGATAAGCTGTTGCCTTCTTTCATCATTAAAATGATTGCCAATAATCATATAAATAAATTTAAGTCATACAACACCGGAAATCAGCCAACAAACGAAACTGTCTTTAATAGATCGCTGGAAGCAACATAGTATAAATTTAAAAAACAAAAATCATGAAAAATTCAACCATTTATTTACTCATTATTTCTTTCTTGGTACAAAGTTGTTATAGTTAAAGATTGCGTAATGACTGTTTTGATCAGTAATAACATAGTGGATATTTCGGTTTCTAACATAAAAGATATAAAGGAAAGGGAATTCTCTTTGCTTAAAACGGTTGGGGTTACGGTGATTTTAGTTCCAACTGTTATCGTGGCGGTCTATGTTATTTCAGCAGGAGGTATTTAGTATTAGACTAAAAAACACAATTCTGATTTTTACAAATTAGTTTTGGATATCTCCCTAAATTACGCCACTGTTTTCCCCAAACAAAAAAAAACCGGGCAATTGCCCGGTTTTTTTCATAAAAATATTTATTGTTTTAGCTTAACGCTTCTTTAATTCTTCTAATCGCTTCACGCAAATTGTCTTCAGATGCGGCGTAAGAAATTCTAATGCAAGTTGGCGCGCCAAAAGCATCGCCGGTTACGGTTGCCACATTGGCTTCTGCCAATAAAAACATAGAGAAATCGGCCGCATTTTCAATTTTATAACCTTTAATTTCTTTTCCGAAGAAAGCAGAAACATCAGGGAAAACATAAAATGCGCCTCCCGGAACATTTAATTTAAATCCGTCAATTTCCCTAAGCAAATCAATCACAATATCTCTTCGGCTGCGAAATTCATCAACCATATATTTAATTTTAGAAACTGGCGCTTGTAAAGCAACAATGGTTGCACGTTGTGCAATGCTGTTGGCTCCCGAAGTAATTTGTCCCTGCATTTTAGTGCATGCTTTCGCAATCCATTCCGGCGCGCCAATATAGCCAATACGCCAGCCGGTCATGGCAAATGCTTTTGCAACGCCGTTAACGGTAATGGTTCTGTCGAACATATTCTCTATGGCAGCGAAACTAAAATTAGGTTCGCCATAATTGATGTGTTCATAAATTTCATCGGAAAGAATGTAGATATTTGGGTGTTTTTCCAACACTTTTGCCAAAGCCCTGTATTCGGCTTCACTGTAAATTGTGCCGCTCGGATTGTTTGGAGAATTGAAAAACACCATTTTTGTTTTTGGCGTAATGGCCGCTTCCAGCTGTGCAGGCGTAATTTTAAAATCGGTTTCAACGGTGGAAGGAATTTCAACATAAGTGGCTTCCGCCAAAATGGAAATTGCCGAATAACTTACCCAATATGGCGCCGGCAACAACACTTCATCACCCGGATTCAACAACACCATCGCCACATTGGCAATAGATTGTTTTGCGCCCGTTGAAACCACAATTTGATTAGGTTGATACGTTAAATTGTTGTCGCGTTTAAATTTTTCGCAAATCGCCTTTTTTAAATCCACATAACCATCAACCGGACTGTAAGAACTGTAATTGTCGTGAATGGCTTGGATTGCTGCTTCTTTGATAAAATCGGGTGTGTTAAAGTCGGGTTCCCCTAAACTTAAACTAATAATGTCTTTTCCCTGTTCTTTTAGTTCTCTGGCTTTCGCAGCCATGGCTAAAGTTTCCGAAACCGGTAAGTTGTTAATTCTGTCTGAAAGTTGGTTGGTCATAAAATAAAAATTAAGCGTACGCAGGCTTTGCGCCCAGCGTTTTTAATTGGTTAAAATGTTCGATTATTGCCTTTTGAAAAGTTTTATATTCGTTGTACGGCAAATTGAATTCCATGGCCGTTTCTTTTACAATTTTGGCTATTTTACCATAATGAATATGGGAAATATGCGGAAAAATATGATGTTCAACCTGATGGTTCAATCCGCCTGTGTACCACGAAATAAATTTATTGGCCGGCGCAAAATTGGTTGTGGTGTATAATTGATGCACTGCCCAAGTGTGCTCCAAATTCCCTTCTTTATCGGGCACTGGCATTTCTGCCTTTGGTACAATGTGTGCCAGTTGGAACACAACGCTTAAAATCATTCCCGCGGTATAATGCATCACAAAAAATCCGATCAGCACTTCCCACCAGGCAATGTCCATAACGGCAATCGGCAACACAATCCAAAGTAAATAATAAATAATTTTGGTGATAATTAAGGTTGTCCATTCCGTGGCAGGATTTGGAAATTTACCATAAGACAATTTACGTTTTAAATACTTGTGCATTTGTTTAAAATCGGTGGTAATTGCCCAGTTAATAGTTAACAATCCGTATAAAAAGAAGGAATAATATTTTTGAAATTGATGTATTTTCAACCATTTGGCGTGTTTGTTAAAACGAATAATTCTTCCTGCATCAATATCCTCATCAAATCCAGGAATATTGGTAAATGTATGGTGCAACACATTGTGCTGCACTTTCCAGTTATACACGTTTCCGGCCAAAATGTAAATGCTGCTTCCCATTAATTTATTCACCCACTTTCTGTTTGAAAAAGATTCGTGGTTGCTGTCGTGCATCACATTCATTCCAACGCCAGCCATTCCAATTCCAATCACCACGGTTAATAAAAGCAATGCCCATTGCGGCAAAGAAATCGTTAAAATAACAATTAACGGAACCAAAAAAAGACCAAACATCACAATGGCTTTGGTGTATAATTTCCAATTGCCGGTGCGTTTTAGCCCATTTTCCTTAAAATAGGTATTCACTCTTTTGTTTAAGGTTTTGAAAAAAATTGCTTTGTCTGTTCGTGAAAAGTTGATTGTATTGTTTGTCATAATTATATTTATCTGTCAATATAGCCATTACATCTCCAAAATTACGCCAATAATGTTGCGTGAAATAACTTTTGTGAAAAATATAACATTTTTTTAAAAGATGTTAATTTAATTTAGGAAACCGTAATTTTGCGCCCACAATAACACAAATATGGAACTCATTTTAAAATATTTCCCCGATTTAACGGAAAATCAAATTGCCCAATTCTCAAAATTGGAGGAATTATATGCTTTTTGGAACGCCCAAATAAATGTAATTTCAAGAAAGGACATTGAAGAATTAACCGTTCGCCACGTATTGCATTCCTTGGGAATTGCAAAAGTGCAGCCTTTCAAACCCGGCGCACATATTTTAGATGTTGGGACTGGCGGCGGATTTCCGGGAATTCCGTTGGCTATTTTGTTTCCCGAGACCCATTTTCATTTGGTTGATTCTATCGGGAAAAAAATTAAAGTGGTGAAGGAAATTGCCGCAGTTTTAGATTTAAAAAATGTAAAAGCCGAAGCCATCAGGGCAGAAGAAGTGAAAGGGGAATTCGATTTTATAGTGAGTAGGGCGGTTACCAATATGGATGAATTTGTGAAGTGGACCAGAAATAAAATCGCGAAAAAACAGCAACATGAACTCAAAAACGGAATCTTGTATTTAAAAGGTGGTGATTTAACCGAAGAATTGCAACATTTCCCAAATGCCAAACTATTTGATTTAACCGATTTTTTTGAAGATAATTTTTTTGAAACCAAAAAAGTGGTGCATATTGCTTTAAAAAAGAAATAAGACCAATAGAATTATTGATGGTTTTAATCGCCAATAATCAACATTTTCTTTTTGTCACCATTTTTGCAGAAAAGGCAAAAATGTCGCCAAAATACAATTCAATTTCGTTTGTGGCCCAGCGTTAAAACGCTGGTTTACAAAAATATCGCCCCGACTGGGCTTTTTTTCTATTAAACTTTCAAATTAAATTTGC
>PHDE01000140.1 GCA_002842505.1 Bacteroidetes bacterium HGW-Bacteroidetes-3
CCCTTTATGAACTTCGCTTGTTTCTCTAAGCGGGTGCAAATGTAAAACCTTATTTTTAACTGACCAAATAAAATTTGATATTTTATTTTTAAAGTTTTTATTTCCAATTTTCTAATGAACTTGCCTGTCAGTTTCCTTATTAGCGGTTGCAAATGTAATCCCTTTTATTCTCCTAATACAACTTTTTTTGCCTTTTTTTTGAAGAAAAAAACAAGTATTTGAAATCAAGCTGTTTACATCGCAAAAAATAAAATATAAGTTTACTTTTTTTAAAAGCGGGCTACTAAAGTAAGTGATTTATTTCAATTACGCAAGGTTTATTCTTTCGTTATTTACCTTTCTTCTTAGAAGGTCTTGGGGCTACTATCCAACTTGAGCCCAATTCATAATAGTCAAAATCAAGTTTTGAAGGTTGTGGTTCTAAAGTACCATTAAGAAAAGCGCGCTGTAAAATATCTTCAATCAGAAAATCATTTTTGTTATGAACCGGGTCGTATTTATCTTTTAATGACAGTTTAAACATGTTTGCTGTAGCATTATACCAAAACGCTTTCCAGCCACTGCGGTAATCTTTAACCAAATCATAAGCCGTTTCACCTGTTTGCCTGTGCATCAATTTAATTAATATCTCTCCTTCTGTTCTTGTTAATTTTTTAAGCTGGTCGGTAAATTCACCTTCCATGTAATTTTGGATTACCTTAATATATTGTCTTTTCTTTCTGTTCGATTTTATTGATTCTAATCTTTCATTCAAAATTTCCAGCCTGTCGGCAGCCAATTTTGCAAAGGGATAAGCTTTTAAAGTCTTCTTTCGATACCATAAATAATAACGACGGTCATAATCTGTTTTAAATTTTAAAGTTTTCAATAAAAAAACTTCATCCAATTCAATCAATAAAGTATCACCTTCAAAAATAGTGTATTGTTCAGTTAAAGGAATAGAATCATTTTCTTCTTGCGCAAAAAGAACTACCCCTATAAACAATAGAGGCAACAGCAAAAACTTTTTAACTTTATTTTTCATCAATTAATATGCTTATCAAAAAGAGTTCCAAAATTACACAATTCCAAAATCTATTTCAATAGTATTTTACTGTTTTATTAATACAATATGAATTATAAATTTTAGGCATAAACAACATTTTACTATCTTGCGATCTCAAAAACATTTAAATCATTTAAATAATAATGAGTAAATCTATATTAAATAAGAAATCAATCGACTTTTTAGAAAAATATTTGAACAACGCCTCGCCTACCGGTTATGAAAGTGAGGGCCAAAAAATTTGGATGGATTATTTAAAACCTTATGTTGATACTTTTATAACCGACAGTTACGGCACAGCGGTTGGTATCATAAATCCAGATGCAAAATTTAAAGTGGTTATTGAAGGCCATGCCGATGAAATTTCCTGGTACGTAAACTATATAACTCCTGAAGGTTTAATATATGTGATTAGAAATGGCGGAAGCGACCATCAAATTGCACCTTCAAAAATTGTGAATATTCACACAAAAAATGGTATTGTAAAAGGTGTTTTCGGTTGGCCTGCAATTCACACCAGAGATAAAGGCAAGGAAGAAGCGCCGCAATTGGACAATATTTTTATTGATGTTGGCTGTAAAAAGAAAGAAGAAGTTGATGAATTAGGCGTGCATGTAGGTTGTGTAATCACTTATCCTGACACCTTCTTTATATTAAACAAAAACAATTTTGTTTGCAGGGCACTCGACAATAGAATGGGCGGATTTATGATTGCCGAAGTTGCACGTTTATTAAAAGAAAACAAAAAGACATTGCCTTTTGGGTTGTATATAACAAACTCTGTCCAAGAAGAAATTGGCTTGCGTGGCGCCGAAATGATTACGCAAACCATCAAACCAAATATTGCAATAATTACTGATGTTTGTCACGACACTTCAACCCCAATGATTGACAAAAAGAAAGAAGGAGAAACACTTTCTGGCAGTGGACCAGTAATTAGCTACGCTCCTGCTGTTCAAAATAATTTGCGTGAATTGATTGTGAACACGGCTATTGAGAAAAAAATTCCTTTTCAACGCCTAGCTTCATCAAGGGCTACAGGCACCGACACCGATGCTTTTGCTTATAGCAATGGGGGTGTTCCTTCAGCTTTAATTTCTTTGGCATTACGCTATATGCACACGACCGTAGAAATGGTGCACAAAGATGATGTTGAAAACGTCATTAAATTGATTTATGAAACATTGCTTAGTATTAAGGAAGGCGAAACCTATAGTTATTTTAAATAAATGGCAATAATTGGCGCCTTATTGGCAATTGGCAGACTTTTACTCTTTATAATAATTGCTTCAATTTTCTTTTGTTTGCTATTATTTATTAGTTTATTTTATCAAAACAAAGAAGAAAAATTGGAACGAGGTATATTGCTCAGGCGCTTTGTAATAAGGATTTTACACCCTATTTTAGGATCAAAAATTACTGTTTACGGCAAAGAGCCTGTAGAATCTGGTCTCATTGTTTCAAATCACAGAAGTTATTTTGATCCTATGGTTATTTTAAAAAATATGTTGGCTTCTCCAATTGGAAAAAAAGAAGTTGCCTCTTGGCCTTTAATTGGAAGTGTTTGCAAAACTACGGGCGTAATTTTTGTGAATAGGGAAAATAAAGAAGCAAGAACGCAAACTTTAGTTGAAGTTCGATCAGTTTTAGAAAATGGATTTTCCATATTCAATACGCCTGAAGGCACCACGCATATTAACCCAACCACCATAAACTTTAAACCGGGCGCTTTCATTTTAGCGGCTCAATTAGGCGTTCCTGTTATGCCTGTTGCCATAGATTATAAAAATATGGATGATGCGTGGATTGGTGATGCCACCTTTGTGCCGCATTTTTTAAAATGCTTCAGCAAATGGCGAACTGAAATTAAGGTAAGTTATTTAAATCCTATTGTTTCAGACAATGTGGAAGAACTAATTTCCCTGTCGAAAAACCAAATTGACCAAGAACTTATTCGGTTTAGAAAAGACTGGAATTTAATTGGTTAATAGATCTATTGAACAATATATATTGACGGCTAAATTCTAATTAGTACCTTTTTTTTGCGTTAAGGATTGAAGTAAAAATCCTTTTTTTGAGGTTTATCTCCTCAAAAAAAGATTGTAACGGAAAGCCTGACCCTTGTGGTAACGCCAAAAAAGTGATTATTTTATTTGCTGTTAATATTAGAATTTAGCCATAATACCAATGAAACGAGCATAACAAATTTTGATACACATAGGAATGATTAATAGCGAACAGTCCCGAATTTTCGGGATTACCGCTAAAAAATAAAATTTAAACAGATGAAAAATACTATTTCTGAAAGAATTTTTGATTTTTTAAAAAATTACCCGCCATTCAATATAGTGACCAACGCAACTTTGCTGGAAGTTGCACAAAATGTGGAAATTCAATATTTTGAGAAAGACCAAGTTATTTTCAGCCAAAATGATCTTCCGCATGAACATTTTTATATAATTAATCAGGGATCTGTAAGGCTCTACCGATTTGTGGAGAACGAAAAGCAGATGCTTGATATTTGTGATGAAGGAGATTTATTTGGCTTGAGACCTTTAATTATGAAGGAAAATTATTTAATGGGCGCTTCCGCAAATGAAGAAACCATTTTATATGCAATTCCAATTAGTTTGTTTCACGACATTATTTTAAACTATCCAAAAGTTAGCCAATTTTTAATTGCAAGTTTTGCCACAAATACACGTGAGCCTTTTTCGGAAAAACATAAAGGCAAATTGTTTGCAAATGTTTCCGCCATTCAAAAAATTGAGCATGGTTTTTCAGAAATACAATCTGCCAATTATAATAAAAACCCCATTACTTGTTCGCCAGACACAACTGTGCAAACGGCTTGCATCATTATGACAAAAAATGTAATTAATTCTATCATAGTTACAGAAAATGAAATTCCGATTGGGATTATTACCGATAAAGACATCCGAACTAAAATTGGCACCGGTTTGTATAAAATTACCAATAAAGTAGTTGATATTATGACCAAACCAGTGGTTACTTTTCCACAAAATATCTCAGTTGCTGAAGCCCAAATTATGATTTTAAAACATAAAGTTTCCCATTTATGCATCACCAAAGACGGCACCAACAAATCTGAATTGGTCGGTATTTTAACGCAACAAGATTTAATATTAACGCAAGGCAACAGTCCGTCGTTGCTCATCAAAGAAATTAAAAATGCCAAGGATGCTGAAACCCTTAAACACATCAGAACAAAAGCATCTGACTTAACCAAAGGATATCTTGAGCAGGAAATCCCAATTTATTTTGTGACAAAAGTAATTTCAGAAATAAACACCGCCATTACAAAAAAAGCGATAAGAATGTCTATTTCAGAAATTGGGAAGCAGCCTCCCGTATCATTTTCTTGGCTGGCGTTGGGAAGTCAGGGACGAAAAGAGCAATTGTTAATGACGGACCAAGACAATGCGCTGGTATTTGAAAATGTTGGTCCCGCAGAATACAATGCCGTAAAAAATTATTTTTTGGAATTGGCAGAGAAAGTTACCGAAAAACTGAATATTGTTGGTTTCGACTATTGTCCGGCCAATATTATGGCCAGTAACCCAAAATGGTGCATTACTTTGGAAGAATGGGAACAGCAATTTGAAGCTTGGATAACCGACCCAATTCCGGAAAAAATATTGTTAAGCATTATCTTTTTTGATTTTGAATTGATTTATGGTGATGAAACACTCTACACAAAAATGGCAGAAAGCGTTTTTAAAACCATTGAAAAAAATCAGATATTTTTAAGCTTTTTAGGAAAAGTCACTTTAGACAATCCGCCACCATTAGGATTCTTTAAACAATTTTTAGTTGAACAGGATGGAGAAAACAAAGACAGTTTCGACATCAAAAGCAGGGCCATAAGGCCTTTGGTGGATGCCGCCAGAATTTTATCATTATATCATAATTTGAGGGTAAACAATACCATCTCCCGATATGAAAAACTAATGGAAGTTGAGCCCCAAAATAGGGAATTGTTTGAATCTTGCGCCAATGCGTTTAAAATTTTATTACAATTTAGGACATCACAAGGTTTACGCAATAACGACAATGGGAAATTTGTGGATATCAATAACTTAAACAAGGCCGACAGGCTTAAACTAAAAAGCTGTTTTAAACCCATAAAAAATGTGCAAGAAGCCATAAAAATGCGCTTTAAAACCTCTCAAATAGCACAAATATGATTCGTTTTTTCAAAAAAAAGCTAGTTCCAGAATTTTGGCAAAATCATCTTGAAAAAGTGCGAAACAGCCAAAAATATTCAAATTTTGAAAACATACGATTTGTTGCCATCGATACAGAAACAACCGGATTTGACTATGAAAATGACCGAATTCTTTGCATTGGCGCGGTCGCCATAAAAAATAATAAGATATTGGTTTCTGACGCTATCGAAATTTACATAAAACAAGCTGTTTTCAATAAAGAAACCGTAAAAATTCACGGCATCAGAAAAGATGGAAATGAAATTAAATTAAATGAGGAAGAAGCCGTTATAAAATTTATTGACTATTTGGATGATGCGGTTATTGTGGCGCATCATACGGGATTCGACGTAAATATGATTAACCAGGCATTGAAACGGTTAAAAGTTGGGCCGCTAGAATCTAAACAACTAGACACCAATTATATACATAAAAAAATTGCAAAAACTGATACCTATAAAAAAATATTCAGTTTGGAGGAATTGTGCGAAATTTACAACGTAAAAATGCACGACCGACATACTGCTTTAGGCGATGCATTGATTACAGCCATTTTATTCCTGAAACAAACTGCCAAATACAAAAAAAACAACGCACTCAACTTAATCGATTTGGTGAATACCAATTATCATTTGCTCAAATAAAAGCGCTTTTATAAATCCATAAAAATTTGTAACTTTAGTGATTAACATTGTTACCTTTTTTTATGAAAAATACGATTGCAGAACGAATTTACGATTTCCTTAAAAACTTCCCTCCTTTTGATGTTTTGGAGAAAGAGCAGCTTTTTAAAATTGCCTCGAATGTTAAGGTAACCTATATTGAAAAAGATCATTTTGTTTTTAAGCAAGAAGAAAATCCACACGAACATTTTTATGTGGTAAAAGATGGCGCCATCGGCTTGTACAGAGGCATGGACAATGAACAAATTTTGGTTGATATTTGCGATGAAGGCGATATTTTTGGGCTTCGGCCTTTAATACAAAACGATTTATACCTCATGAGCGCCAAAGCCAATGAAGAATCTATTTTGTATGCCATTTCCGTAGAAATTTTAAAAGAAATTATACAAACCAATGAAAAAGTAAAGAAATTTTTAATCGCAAGTTTCTCGTCAAATATTAAAACGCCTTATGCGAAAGGCACAAATGGGCAGTTATTTGTAAATATAGAAATGCTCCAAACTTCAAATACCAATTTTACCGAAATTCAAAGCGCCGAATTCAGCAAGAATCCGGTTACAGCCTTAAAAACTTCCACCATAAAAGAAGCTGCCCAAATAATGAGCGAGAAACGTGTTGGCTCTATTTTAATTGTGGAAAATAAAAATCCAATAGGCATTATAACAGATAAGGATTTACGGTCAAAAATTGCGACGGGAATGATTTCCATTGATGAAAACGTCTCTAAAATTATGTCTTCGCCAGTTAAAACCTTCAAGCAAAAAATTACGGTGGCCGAAGCACAAATTGCCATGATAAAAAACAAAATCACTCATTTATGCATCACCAAAGACGGAACAACAAACTCAGAATTAATTGGTGTTTTGTCGGAACATGACATTGTGGTTTTACATGGAAACAACCCATCCTTGCTCATCAAAAAAGTATATCGTGCAAAAGATATAACCGCCTTAAAATATATACGGGAGAAAACCTCAAATTTGCTTCAAGGCTATATGGAACAAAATATTCCCATTATATTTATTTCTAAAATTATTTCTGAAATAAATGAAGCCATCACCATAAAAGCCATTGAACTTTCTATTGAAGAAATGGACAATAAGCCACCCGTAAAATTCGGCTGGCTGGCATTGGGAAGCCAAGGCAGAAAGGAACAATTACTGATGACCGACCAAGACAATGCCTTGGTTTTTGAAGATGTTTCCCAAGATAAATACCAACCCACAAAACAGTATTTTTTACAATTGGCAAAAAAAATTACCGAAAAATTGAACGTGATTGGTTTTGAATATTGCCCAGCAGATATGATGGCGAGCAACCCAAATTGGTGTTTGGCCTTATCTGAATGGAAAAATCAGTTTGACACATGGATTAAAACACCTACGGAAGACGCTATTATGATGTGTACCATATTTTTCGACTATGATTTGGTTTTTGGAGATAAAAAATTGGTAAATGATATGTCCGACAGCATTTTTGAATCCATAAAATCTTTCGAAATATTTCTAAATTTTTTAGGAAGAAACGCCCTTAGGAATCCACCTCCTATTGGATTTTTTAGGCAATTTTTGGTAGAGAATGACGGTGCACACAAAGATCAATTCGACATAAAAAGCAGGGCCTTAATGCCATTGGTGGATGCTGCCCGATTGCTTACGCTATCTCACCATATTAAAGATAAAAACAATACAATTTCCCGATTTAAAAAATTAGCCAAGACTGAACCCAAAAACGAAGATTTATATTTATCATGCATTGATTCCTTTAAAATATTGCTTCAATTTCGCACGCAACAAGGATTAAAAAATAATGATTCAGGAAGATATGTTGACCTCAATAAATTAAGCAAGTCCGAAAAATTAAGTTTAAAAGGATGTTTTAAACCCATTAAGGATGTGCAGGAATTATTGAACATCAGGTATAACTTAGCCCAAATGATGTGATGATTTCTTGGTTTAAATATAAAAATTACCCGATTTTTTGGAATAATTATTCGAAAAAATTTAAGCAAAAACAGCCGAAAAGTATTGAAGATACCCGATTTGTTGTTTTTGACACAGAAACAACGGGTTTAGATCTTGTCAATGACAGAATCTTGTCAATTGGCGCTATTGGCATTTTTAACAATGTTATAGATGTTGCCGACAGTTTTGAAATTTATTTAAAACAAAACGAATTTAAAGCTGAAACCGTTGAAATTCATGGAATTTTAAAAGAAGGAAAACTCACGAAACTTAGAGAATCCGAAGCTATGGAAAATTTCATTGATTTTATAGGAAACTCCGTTTTGGTGGCGCACCATACTGCTTTTGACATTGAAATGATTAACACTGCCCTTAAAAGATTGGAATTGCCAAAATTAAAAAACAAAATGATTGATACCGGTATTTTATACAAAAAACTGGAAGGCAAAAAAGACGCTCATTTTAATTTAGATGTGTTATGCAAAGAATTCAACATTCCAAAACACGACCGCCATACCGCAGCTGGAGATGCTTTTATTACGGCCTTGCTTTTTCTGAAAATTATTTCAAAATTAAAACAGGAACGCAAACTTCATTATTCCGATTTGTTTAGGGTTTCAGGCAAAGAGGGATTAATGTAAAAAAAACGCTCCCAAAATTTGGGAGCGTCTTCATCTTTGGGTTGCAGCAATTTATTTAACCAATGACCCTTCCATAATAGCCTCAACGACTTCCGGATTTAACAAAGTGGTAATATCACCCATATTTGAGGTTTCATTTTCGGCAATTTTACGCAAAATACGTCTCATAATTTTACCTGAACGTGTTTTTGGCAATCCCGGCACAAACTGAATTTTGTCCAATTTTGCGATAGGCCCAATAGTACGTCCAATCAATTCATTAATTTCATGGCGTAAAGCATCAGGATTTTCAGGAAGTTCATATACAATTACATAAGCATATAAAGCATTTCCTTTAATATTGTGAGGGAATCCAACAATGGCAGATTCAACCACATTATTGTGCTCATTAATGATATTTTCAATTGGCGCAGTTCCTAAATTATGTCCGGAAACAATTACCACATCATCTACCCTTCCGGTAATTCTGTAATTCCCTTCCAAATCTCTAAAAGCACCATCGCCTGTAAAATATTTTCCAGGGAATGCAGAGAAATAGGTTTCTTTATAGCGTTTATGGTCACCATAAATGGTTCGCGCCATAGATGGCCAAGGGTATTTAATGCACAATCTTCCTTCGGACGGATTTGTATTTTGCTCATTTCCAAGTTCATCTACCAAACAAGGCTGCACTCCCGGCATTGGCCGAGTGGCAAAAGTTGGTTTTGCCGGTGTAACTCCGGCCAATGGAGAAATCATAATGCTTCCTGTTTCTGTTTGCCACCAAGTATCAACAATTGGCGCTCTTTGTTTGCCTATTTTTTCATCATACCAGTGCCAAGCCTCCTCATTTAT
>PHDE01000141.1 GCA_002842505.1 Bacteroidetes bacterium HGW-Bacteroidetes-3
GGGATCTGTGAATGTTACCTTAAAACAACTTATTGAAACAGGTGATACTTCAGAAATTTATTTTGAAGTGAGAGACACCGGAATTGGGATTGTTTCCAATAAAATAAATACGGTTTTTGGCGCATTTTCACAAGCAAAGAGCGATACTTCAAGAATTTATGGCGGTACAGGCCTCGGACTTACCATTGTTAAAAAATTGGTTGGTTTGTTAAACGGAAACATAAAAGTGGAGAGTAAATTTGGGGAAGGAAGCATTTTTAAAATAACCCTGCCCTTAAAATTGGACTTGGAAAATGTTTATTTGGAGGAAAAAGAAAAAACTATTTTATTGGAAGAGCCTTTGGAACTTTCAATTTTATTGGTGGAAGACAATAAAACAAACCAATTGCTGGCAAAAACACGGTTAGAAAGATGGAATTGTAAAGTTGATATTGCAAATAATGGCATTGAAGGCGTTAAAAAAGTGCAACAAAAAATGTACGACCTTATTTTGATGGACATTCAAATGCCCGTAATGGACGGTTACGAGGCTACAAAAATCATTAAAAATGACATTTCAAAAAAAGTTGCCCGAATTCCCGTAATTGCCATGACTGCTTATGCAACCAATACGGATATTAAATTGGCCAAAAGTTCGGGAATGGATGACTATATTTTCAAGCCTTTTAAGCCAAAAGAACTTTATGCCATTTTGGAAAAGTACGGAAAACCATCCAAAGAGCGGAATTTAAAATACGCAAATAATGGAGATCATATTGAGGAGATTATTGAAGTGAAAAAACACATAGACCTTAAGTTTTTAGTTGAGGAAACTCAGGGCGAAAGCTCCATATTAATTTTGTTAATTGAATCATTCCTTAAAGATCTTGAAGAATTTTTTGAGTTGGTTGATAAAGAATTTCAGCATAAAAACTGGAAGGCATTGTATGAGGCAACTCATAAAATTAAACCTAGCATTACCATGTTCGGAATTTCGGAAATGGGCCCAATCATACATTTGTTGACAAATAAATTTAGGGTAGAAAAAGAATTGGACGATGTTGAATCGTTGCTTAATACCTGCAAAGAAATTTTTAAACACGTTAAAGAAGAATTATTAATTGAATTAAAATCGTTAAAAAATGAGTGATGCCAAAAAAATTGTTTTAGCGGAAGATAATTCTACGCTTTCATTATTGTTGAAGTTCAGGTTGGAAAAGGAAGGTTACAAACTCCTTATTGCAGTTGACGGAAAAGAGGCCATTGAATTGATAGAACAACATGACCCCGAGTTAATTTTGACCGATATTATGATGCCGTTTATCAGCGGTTTGGAAGTCATTAGCCATGTGAGAAACAAGTTGGCCAAACAAACACCAATTATTGTCTTTTCCGCAGCCGGCCAGGAAGAAATGGTGCTCAAGGCATTTAATTTAGGCGCCAACGATTTTATGGGGAAACCTTTTAGCCCCAATGAATTGGTAATTCGCGTGAAAAGATTGTTGCGCTAATAGTTGCCTAATAATTATAATAAACAGCCAAGGTGAAACGAGCATTACAAATTTTGATACACAAGGGAATGGTTAATGGCGAACAGCAGCTGTACCAATAAAAAATAAAATATAAACAGATGAAAAGTTATCAATATTTAATTGATTATTTTGAAAATTCTCCACCTATTATTCAAGTAGTGTGGGTGGTATGTTGTGTTTTTTTAGTTTCAATTGTATCATTGGTTCTCTACCTGAAATTTTTGAGAAGCAAATTGAGAAAAGATGAAAAGATTGTGGCAAAATTCCAAAAAGAATATGAATCGGATCTCATTTCTTATTTATATGCTGGCAATGAAGAGGAAGCAATAAGCGCTGAACAGCAAATAATTATTGATAAACTAAAGATTTGTGCAGCCGATGAATTTAAACGTAGGATTGTAGTTTCAACATTGTTGCGGTTAAGAAATGAAATATCCGGAGAAATGGCCGAGGCTATTCAAAAACTCTATTTCCAAAGCGGACTCATAACTTACGCTTTTAAAAAATTTAAAAGCAATAAATGGTATGTTGTGGCAAAAGGAATTAGGGAGCTTACCCAATTGCAAGTTAAAGAAGCGCACGATAAAGTGATGATTTTTGTAAACCATCCCAAAAAAGAAATTCGTAAAGAAGTGCAGTTATATTTGGTGACGCTATTTCATTTTGAAGGCCTAAAATTTTTGGACTTGTTGGAAACCCCGCTTTCAGAATGGGACCAAATTCAGTTGTTGGAAGTGCTTCAAAGGTTTGATGAACAGGAAATTCCCGATATAAATCCTTGGCTTAAGTCAACAAATGATTCTGTGGTTGCTTTCACGTTAAAACTGGCTAAAATCTACAATCAGTTTGAGGCAAAAGACACGTTATTGGAGTTGTTGGCGCATCCGCAAAAAAAAATTAGGGTGGAGGCAATACAGGTTTTATGTCATTTGCAGGTTTTTGAAGCTAAAGACGTGTTGAAAAATAAATTTGGCGAACTTAGCCTAGAAGAACAAATAGCATTTTTTAAGCTATTGGAAAATATTTTTGAAACCGGCGATGAACCTTTTTTGTTGGCGCACGTCAATCACGAAAATTTTGAAATTAAGGTGTCGGCGCTTAAAGTTTTGAAAATACTCAATTTTGAAAAATTTAAGAGTTTGAAAGAAAACTCAGCGATGCCTGAATATGTTAAAATTGTTGAATTCATAGAACATAATTAATTATGAAATGAGCTTAACGGAAACACGAAATAAAAACAGAAGAATATAAGTGAATTACATATGACCGAATTAAAACAATAATTATTTACATATGAATACAAGCACGGTTCAAATTATCATCTTAATAATTCATATTCTATTCTTTATTTATGCCTCTTTTGCGATAGCTTCGTATGTGGTTTTGGCCATAATTTCTGCTGTTGAAACCAAAGAATATATGAAGAAAAACAGTTTTGTGAATTACAAGGAAATACTGTCTTCAACCATTTCTCCATCAATTTCCATCATTGCGCCCGCCTACAATGAAAGTCTCAATATTATTGAAAACGTACGTTCTTTGTTATCCAGCCATTACGTAAATTATGATGTTATCATTGTAAATGACGGCAGCAAAGATGACAGCCTAGAAAAATTGATTGTGGCTTATGACTTGGTGAAAGTCGATTTTTTAATCAACCAACAAATACCCACAAAACCAATTCGCGCGGGTGTTTTTAAATCCACCAATCCCGCTTTTGAAAAACTTACGGTGGTCGATAAAGAAAATGGAGGCAAGGCAGATGCATTGAATATGGGATTAAACATCAGCAATCACCAATATGTTGCCTGTATTGATGTGGATTGTTTGCTGTTGGAAAACGCCTTGCAAAAAATGATAAAACCGTTTTTGGAGGTCACAGATAAAACAGTAATTGCCACTGGGGGAGTCATAAGAATTGCCAATTCCTGCATTATTAAAGACGGGAAACTGCTCGATGTAAATTTTCCTAAAAAATGGATTGAAAAAGCACAAATTCTCGAATATCTCAGGGCTTTTTTATTAGGCAGAATGGCTTGGAGCAGGTTGAACGGGTTGCTGGTGATTTCAGGTGCTTTCGGATTGTTCAACAAAAAAATTGCCATTGAAGTTGGCGGGTATGACACCAATACCGTTGGCGAGGATATGGAAATTATTGTGCGTATGAGAAGGTATATGGAAGAGAAAAAGGAAAAATACAAGGTGGCTTATATTCCTGATCCGCTTTGTTGGACGGAAGCGCCGGACAATTATAAAATTTTTATTTCCCAAAGAAACCGATGGACGCGCGGCACTATTGAAACACTTCGGAAGCACAGAAAAATAGCCTTCAATAAAAATTACAAATCGCTTGGAATGTTAAGTTATCCGTATTGGCTTTTTTTCGAAAGATTGGCGCCAGTAATAGAAGTTATTGGAATCATTTACTTTGTAATTTTAATGGCACTAAATGAAGTGAGGTGGGATTATGCCTTTGCCTTTATTATTTTGGCCTATTTGTTCACGGTGCTGTTTTCTATTGTGGCCATTTTTTCGGAAGAACTTACCTTTCATCAATATAAAAAGAAGGGAACAGGTTTTAAACTTATTTTGATAAGCGCCTTGGAACCTTTTGTTTTACATCCTTTTATTCTGTACGCGGCAATTAGGGGAAATATGGATTATTATTTTAACAAGAAAAAGAAATGGGGCGAAATGACCAGAAAAGGAATGGCAAAAGCATAAAATTATTATTGATTAAGAATGAATAATTAATAATTATTAAATAAATGAAACTACATAAATGACAAATTTAATGTTAAAAATATTTTGGACGTTCCCTTTCAGGTCAGGCTATCGCTACTCGCTTCCCGTAAAAACGGGAGAGCTCAAACATGCCGCTCTATCCTTAACGCAGCTTGAATTAATAATTAAGAATGAATAATTGCTTAAAAAATTATTTATTTAATAACAACAAGAGTTTATATGAAATTTAAAAATTTTAGCAATTACGGTTACAAATATATTTATTTGTCATTTTCTTTAGTAGTAAGTTTCTGGGCAATAAGTATTTATGAGATTCTCATGAAAGCCGCAAATGGGTTGGAACAACTAAATTTCGGAACTTTATTTGGCTATAAATTCCTCAACGATTTTTGGATAGGTTTGGGAATTGGTTTGGTGTTTCTTCCATTATACCTGCTGTTTTATTTCATTAAAAAACCTGTGGGAAGCATACTTATTAAAGTGTTGTTTTGCCTAATAGTCATCGGCCAATTTGCGTTGGTTAAATACCATCTTACCACACTCGTAAATCTGGGTGCCGACCTTTTGGGCTATTCTTTGGATGATATGTACACCACTGTTACTGCTTCCGAATCTTTTTCGTTGATGTATTTTTTGCCGTTTATCTTTTTTCCTTTGTTTTATTTGGGCATTAATTATGCTTTTAACAAGTTCACCAATGAGCGCCAAATTTTTGCCTCTGCCATTATTTTGGTGATTATTTTTGGAAGTTCAAAATTAATTTTCCCTGAAGCTTCAGAAACTGTTTATCAAAATAAGCTGTCTTTTTTGGGTGAAGATATTTTTAGATATCAAAAAGAAAAAAGTTTGATGGACGCCTATAATTTATCTGGAAGAAATGATTATCCGCTTTTAAAATCTTTCGGTGATTCAGAAGATGTTTTAGCCCCTTTTTTTAATATTCAGGAGGAAAAACCGAACATTGTAATGATTATTGTGGAAGGTTTGGGAGCTGAATTTGTGGGAAAAAATACTTATCGTGGATTTACGCCTTATATAGATTCCCTGATTTCAAAATCGCTGTATTGGGAAAATTTCGTAAGCAATGCCGGAAGAACTTTTGGAGCATTGCCTTCATTAATAGGCTCATTGCCTTATGGTGAAAAGGGTTTTTTGGAATTAAATCCCTTGCCGTCGCATTTTTCGCTTATCAGTGTTTTAAAAGCAAATGATTACACAACTTCATTTTATTCCGGAGATGAATCGAGTTTCGACAGGAAAATTAATTTTTTGGAATACAATGGTATTGATTATGTGCTTGATCAAAATAAATATGGACCTGGTTATGTTAAAACACAGGAAAATTCGGGCGGATTTTCTTGGGGATATCCAGATGGGGAAATTTTCAAAAAAACATTGTCGGAACTGGACAAGAAAAAACAGCCGAGATTGGATATTATTGCGACGCTCACCAATCACGAACCTTTTGATTTTCCTTCAAAAGAAGTTTATTTAACCAAAGTGGACAGTATGTTAAATTCAAGCCAACTTTTTGGGGTTGAGAAAGATGAAATAAGAAAATATAAAGATATTTTTGCCTGTTTGCTTTATACGGATAATTCCATAGAAAATTTTATGGAGGCTTATGCCAAAAGACCTGAGTATCATAATACCATTTTTATTATTACTGGCGATCACAGGCTTATTCCCATTGTGCAAAAAGATAAATTATGCCGTTTTCATGTTCCTTTTTTTATCTTTAGCCCGATGTTGAAAAATGCTGAAAAATTCAAATCCGTTTCTTCGCATTGGGATGTAACGCCAAGTTTGCTTTCTTTTTTGATGAACAACTACAAATTCAATAAATTGAAAGAAACTGCATGGATGGGCCAAGGATTGGATACCGCAAAACAATTTAGAAATATTCATCAAATTCCTTTAATGAGATACAAAGGAAGTGTCAATGATTTTATTTATAAGGATTATTTGTTGGCGGATGGATCGTTATATAAAATAAATGAAAACTTTGGAATATTTAAAGTGAATGAACCTGAATTGTTAAAAATGGCCACCGATTCTTTAACGGGTTTTAAAAAGTTAAATGCCTATATTACCAAAAATAATAAAATTTTCCCCGATTCTTTGAACATATACACACAACCGGCAGTTCAATTTACGAAAGTACAATTGGCCACCATAAAAACGTTGACCAAAGGATTAAATTATGATCAAACTTTTATGGCAGCCAGAGATTTGGCTTTCAAAAAGGATTATAAAAATGCGAGATTGCTTTGTGATTATATTTTGAATGAATTTCCAAATTATGCCGATGCACGAACTTTAAAAGGAAGAACTTTCGCTTGGGATAGAAAATATGCGAATGCAGAAACAGAATTGTTGAATGTGCTTAAAAGGACACCCTATTATGAAGACAGTTATAAAGCATTGTTAGATTTATATTGGTGGTCAAACCAAGATGAAAAAGCAATTGCAATCGCCAAAAAAGCGGCTGATAATGAAATTAAAAATCCGGATATTCCTTTTAAAATGGCTCAAGCATACCAAAGAATGGATAATTTAAACGGAGCTAATAAATTGATAGACAGTATTTTGAAATTATATCCGGAAAATAAAGAGTACTTAACATTTAAACATTCCTTACAATGATCAGCTCAAAATTTGTTATTAAATTCACGGTTATAATCATATTTCTGACTGTTTTTAAAGGTTTTGGCCAGCAAAAAGTTTTCGACGGGAATCCGGACACGGCATTTGAAAAAGCAAGAGAATTGGCTTTTAACCAGCAAAGAAAACAAGCGCAAGATTCCCTGCTTTTTATTTTAACCAAATATCCCGATTATCACGATATCCGTTCATTTTTGGCGAGCACCTATTCTTGGGATGGTGAATACAAAAAAGCAAGAACGGAGTTTTCCTATATTTTAGCAAAGGATCCACAAAGAAAAACCGATTGGATTGCGGCCATAAACAATGAATTATGGGCGGAAACTCCTTTTAGCGCATTGGAATTGGCAGACAATGCCTTAAAATATTTTCCTTCAGATGGTGAAATTCTGTATTTAAAAGCCAGCGCACAAGAAAATTCAAATAATCCGTCAGCAGCATTAAGCACCTTAAAACTTGTTTTGGACCAAAATCCGAACGATCAAAAAGCGATAGATTACAAAAAAAAGTTGACCAATACATTGAGCTACAATGCCATCGGAATTAAATCGTCGGTCGATTTATATTCAGAAACTTTTGATCCAATGCAATATTATTCGTTGAATTATAGCCGACAAACGAAATATGGAAGCATTATTTGGAAAATGAATTTCAACAGAAGGTTTAATGATAATGGACTTCAATTTGAAGTAGATATGTACCCCAAAATTACCAAAGGATTGTATGCATACATGAATCTCGGGTTTTCAAATTCTTACCTTTATCCAGATGTTAGATATGGCGCAGAACTGTACAAATCGTTGCCAAAAAGTTTTGAGGTATCTTTGGGTTTCCGTGCATTAAAATACAGTGAAACCACTACTATTTACACGGGTTCTGTTGGTTGGTACACCGGAAACAGCTATTGGAATTTTCGTCCTTATTTAACGCCGGGAGATTCAGGAACCAGCAAATCGGGGGTTTTAAATTACAGAAAGTACAGAAGCGATGCCGACAATTATTTTAGCATTTCAATAGGAATGGGTTTTTCTCCTGAATTTGAAAGATTTAGTTTGGGGGGAAATGAGGAAACTATTATAGATTTGCAGTCCCAAAAACTGAATGCCGGCTATTATTTTACCTCTTCAAATAAACAAAATGCATGGGGCGCTTTATTTGGTGTTGCACATCAGGAAATAAGTTTTAATCCCGGAAACTATTTTTGGATTTATTCAATCGGACTTAATTGGGAAGTAAAATTCAGATAACATAAAAATGGCCAAGGAAATAGAACGCAAATTTTTAGTTTCGGGAGATTATAAAAAACACGCCATAAAAAGTTATAAAATTGCCCAAGGCTATTTATCGACTGTGCCCGAAAGAACGGTGCGAATCAGAATACGTGACACCAAAGGTTTTATCACCATAAAAGGAATAAGCAACGCTTCCGGCACAACTCGTTTTGAATGGGAAAAGGAAATTCCCTTAAATGAAGCCGAAAATTTATTGCAGCTTTGCGAACCAACAATTATTGAAAAAACAAGGTATATAATTCCTGTCAATGACAATTTGTATTTTGAAGTTGATGAATTTTTTGGTGAAAACAACGGGTTAATCATTGCTGAAATTGAACTTCCAAACGAAAATACGAAATTTATAAAGCCAAGTTGGCTTGGAAAAGAAGTCACCGGGCAATTAAAATACTACAACGCGATGTTGGCTAAAAAGCCATTTAAGGAATGGTAAATTCTGAAATATATTTTGTTGGGTATTTAATTTTTGAATTTTCTAAAATTTGTGCGCCAAAATCAATTTTATTTTCAAAAACTTTTAAATAAATTAATCGTCACTATTATTGACAAAAATAGCCATTCTTACGAAGAAAAAACCCAATGTTGCAAATGCAACAATTGGAAAAATAAGATTCATGTCTTCTTTTCCGCTCGTCAAATCATTTAAATTGACAAATAAAAAGATTACGCCAATTAAATAGATAACTTTAAACAGTAAAGGTTCATTTTTAAAAAATTCTTTTCCATTCATTTTTTTTAATTTTAATTTTTCAATTTATTTTTTTATCTCAGCGCTAAATTTGGCAGCGCGGAAGTTAGCCTAAAATTTAATTGTTTGTAAATATATTATTTTTTTCTTTTATTCAATCAAATTTATTACTAAAATCGTTTTAGTTAAACTTTTTTAACTAATATTTTGCCAAAAATTCGAACATTTATAATGACTTTTTCCTTTTCAATTTCTCAGACGCGCATTTTTTTGGGCAATTACCGGCAACATTTGTTATACCAAATTAATTTAAAATTTCCACACTACATTTTAAAATACAATTGGTATTGCCAAGCAAATAATACCAAATTGATTTATAATTTAGTCCAAAACAGCCCTGGTATAATGCCGATATAGTGTGAAAATAGTACAATTTATTGGACTATATTGAACAC
>PHDE01000142.1 GCA_002842505.1 Bacteroidetes bacterium HGW-Bacteroidetes-3
TCACCTGTTTGTCGGCAAATTCCATAATAGGCCCGAAGAAAATTTCCTTGTCTGCAAAAGGAACGTTTGCGCCTGGGGAAATAACTTCCAAACCAGATGCCGCCATTTTTTCAACCTGTTCTTGGGTTACCAAACGTGACGCAGCTGCCGGAACAAAAATTTCTGCAGGCAGCGACCAAATTTTTTCATTTATTTCATCAAAAGGAATTAGGTGTTCAGCATATAATTGATTGCCATTTTTTTCTAGAAATAAGGTTTTCATTTCTTTCGGCGTAAATCCGGCTTCATTTATTAATCCGCCGTTTCTGTCAATAATTCCAACCACTTTAGCACCCAATTGCGTTAAATAATAAGCCGATGCAGCGCCAACATTTCCAAATCCCTGTACAATGGCGCGTTTTCCTTTAATGGAACCGCCATAAATATTGTAATAATGTTTTACGGCTTCGGCAACGCCATAACCAGTCAACATATCAGCAACTGTAAACTTTTTAGATAAATCGGGAGAATATTCAATGTCTTCAATCACTTTTATGACACCAAATCGCAATTGCCCAATCCTGTTAATTTTTTCTGCTTCGGTAGGTTTAAAATGTCCGTTAAAAACGCCTTCTTGCGGATGCCACACACCACAATCTTCGGTCATTGGAATTACTTCATGGATTTCATCCACATTTAAATCGCCCCCTGTGCCGTAATAACTTTTTAACAAAGGTGAAACGGCTTTATACCAACGTTTTAAAACCTCTGCTTTTCTTGGATCATTCGGGTCGAAATTAATTCCCGATTTTGCGCCTCCAATTGCGGGGCCGGAAACGGTAAATTTAACTTCCATTGTTTTCGCCAATGAAAGCACTTCATTCATATCCAATCCTTTGCGCATTCTTGTTCCTCCACCAGCAGCACCGCCACGCAATGAATTTATAACTGTCCAACCTTCCGCTTCTGTTTCTTGGTCTTTCCAATGAAAAACGATTTCGGGTTGCTTATTTTCGTATTTTTTTAATAATTTTTTCATCCTGATTGTTACTAATTATGACATTAATTCATTCTTTTTTTTAACAAAATTTAGTTGATGTTTTAAAATAATTCCTCCAAAGGAGGTCACATTTGTGTCATAATTTAGTTTTAGGCATTAGAATTAAAGGTTATCAAGTGCAACAAATATAATAAAAACTTACACATTATTAGGGAAGATTTTTATTGAGCAGTTGGTCATTTTGAAACAACAAACTCAAACAAACCATTCAATTGATTTTCAGAACATCACCTTAGTGCAAAATATAAATAAACAACTATTCAACAATGTATTTTGCTTTTTTTGAATCCATTTAATTCATTTTTTAAAATAATGACTTCTTCAAAATGCAATTTTTTCTATTTTTATCAAATATGTAAAATTTAACCTAAAAAAGATTTATATTTGAACAAAAAATAAATTTTATATAAAACTCTTATTAATTATGGATTTTAATCTGTCTGAAGAACAAATCATGATACGCGATGCCGCACGTGATTTTGCCCGTACTGAACTTTTGCCGGGCGTAATTGAACGCGATGAAAAACAACAATTTCCCGCCGAGCAAATAAAAAAAATGGGGGAACTTGGGTTTTTGGGAATGATGGTTGATCCTATTTATGGCGGAAGCGGTTTGGATACTGTATCTTATGTTTTGGCGATGGAAGAAATCTCAAAGATTGATGCATCGGCTTCCGTAGTGATGTCCGTAAATAATTCTTTGGTTTGCTGGGGATTGGAAACTTATGGAACTGAAGCACAAAAACAAAAATATTTGGTGCCGCTTGCAAAAGGAGAAATCATCGGCGCATTTTGCTTGAGTGAGCCAGAAGCCGGTTCTGACGCCACTTCACAGCGCACAACAGCCATAGACAAAGGAGATCATTATTTGTTGAACGGCACAAAAAACTGGATTACCAACGGAAATAACGCGAGCGTTTATATTGTAATTGCACAAACCGATGTTGCAAAAGGACATAAAGGAATCAATGCCATTATTGTGGAGAAAGGGATGCCGGGTTTTGCTGTTGGACATAAAGAAAATAAATTGGGAATTAGAGGATCTGATACGCATTCCCTCATGTTTACCGACGTAAAAGTGCCTAAAGAAAATAGAATTGGCGAGGACGGATTCGGATTTAAATTTGCCATGAAAACACTTGCCGGCGGCCGAATAGGCATTGCTGCGCAAGCATTGGGAATTGCTTCCGGCGCTTATGAATTGGCATTAAAATATTCTAAAGAACGCAAAACTTTCGGCAAAGAAATTAGTCAACACCAAGCCATTGCATTTAAATTGGCCGATATGGCAACTTCCATTGAAGCCGCGAGACATTTATGTATGAAAGCTGCCTGGGAAAAAGACCAACACCTCAACTACGATTTAAGCGGCGCCATGGCAAAATTATTTGCTGCAGATACTGCCATGAACGTAACCGTTGAAGCGGTGCAAATTCACGGAGGTTATGGTTTTGTGAAAGAATATCATGTAGAGCGTTTAATGCGTGATGCCAAGATTACCCAAATTTATGAAGGCACTTCCGAAATTCAGAAAATAGTGATTTCAAGAGCTATATTGGGTTAATCCTATCCCCAGCCTCCCGTACTAAAAACGGGACAGGCTTTTCCTAAGGAAAGGGAGTTTGATTTAAAATTAATTAATATAGTCCGAAGTCTGAAGTCCGAAGTCCGAAGGAAAGGGAGTTTGATTTGAGATAAAATAATATAGTCCGAAGTCTGAAGTCCGAAGGAAAGAGAGTTTGATTTGAGATAAGAATAATATCTAAAATATACATTTAACATTTGTACGGACAGGTCGGGACCTGTCCGTACAAAACCAAAAAACCCCGTGAAGAATTAACTTCACAGGGTTTTTTATTTTGAATTTATCGAAATATTAAATTCCCAATTCGGTAAATAATTCTTTAAGTTTAGGATCTGATGGCCTTGGCGCATCGGCGTCAACAATATTTCCTGACGCATCTATTAAAATAAATCTTGGAATCGCATTGATGCCATAATCTAAAATAAATTGAGATTCAAAATTGTTATCTGCATATAATTGCATACCGCCTAATTGCTCTTCGGAAACCATTTTTTTCCAGGTTTCATAAGCTTCCGGCTTATCCACAGAAATGCTTACAATCTGAATATTTTTGCCTTCATATTCCTTTTCCAATGTTTTTAAAAATGGAATTTCAGCTTTGCAAGGCGCACACCAAGTTGCCCAAACATCCACATAAACAAACTTTCCTTTTAAATCGGACAAAGAAGTTTTTCCGCCTTTAAAATTTTCATAACCTACAAATTCCGGCGAAGATTTTCCTTTTGCCAAACGTGTTAAAGTTTCGTGCATAGCCTCATAATTGGATTCAATATAGCCAAAAAACATTTCATCATTTCTGGCATCCATCGCAATTATAAGTGAGTCCAAATCTTTGGCGTTATCTTTATAACCTTTCAATTCTGCTTTTGCTGTAGCAAGTTTGGTGTCGAAACCAGCTTTATCCAATGAAAAATATGATTTAGGATTTGCATTGTCACCCATATAAAATTTGCGTTTATTTTCCATAAAATTATTGGTTTCAGCACCTTCCCCTGAAAATGAAACGCCTTCCGACATTTTTTCGCCTTTAAATTCCAAATTTAAATCATATCCATTTTTTAGGAATAGCGTAATTCTGTCATTTCCGTTGGAAATTGCATGGACGCCATCCGTCACTTTTAAGGTATCTGAAAAAGTTCCATCAATATTTACGGCAATATCTTTTGAAAAACCTCGCCCCTGAACGGTGATTTTTTCAACGCCGGGAGTTTTTAATTTTCCAATTAATGTTACATAATCCTTTTTTTCTGTTTTACAAGATACTATTGCAAGCACTGCAAAAAGTAAAATTAATTTCTTCATTCTGTAAAAATTTGTTTATTAAAAATATTAAATATTAAGTTCACTAAATAATCTGGTTAATCTTCTGCTGGAAGGTCTTGGGGCGTTTGCATTTACAATGTTTCCGCTAGGATCAATTAAAATATAGCGAGGCGTAGCTTTTATTAAATATTCCTGAACAAAACCTGACTCCATATCTTTATCAGCAAACAATTGAATTCCGGCAAATTTATTTTCGGCAACCACACTTTTCCACTTGTCGTGGTCTTTTGCTTTATCCACAGAAATACTCACAAATTTAATGTTTTTACCCTTATAAGTTGTTTCAAGTTCCTTTAAAAAAGTCATTTCTATTAGATTTGGGCTTGACCATGTTGCCCAAACATTTATAAAAACATAGTTGCCTTTTAAATCATCCAAAGAAGTAGTTTTGCCGGCAAAATTTTCATAATTATTAAATTTTGGGGAAGGCTGCCCTTTAACAACAGTTTTAAATTTACTATAGCTTTCCGTAATTTCTTTTTTATGGGTTTCATTAGTGGACGTGGCCATAAATTGTTTGTAAAGTCCCTCTAAATCTTCCGTAGTTGGAAATGCATATTTAATCCGTTCATAAATTAAATCGTTTTTCATCGTATTCTTTTCCAAAGCTCCAACCACTTTTATAAAAGCAATGTCATTGTCTATTTTCTCTTTACGCGCCAATTCGCTAGCTTGTTTTCTGTAGTAAGAAGTTACCAAAGTTCTATAATCTGTAGCGTATAAAAAATCTTCCTCATTGTCATACTTGATTTCTTCCAACCCTTTTAAAAATCCATCAGAAGTTTTAAAACCGGGATCTTTTGCATAATGGCTGTGAAACATTTGATAGTTGTTAAGACGCACCAAATAAGTATAATTTAAATTTCTCTTTTCCTTTTCTTCAAAATCATTAGAAATTCCCTTACTTGAAGAAACCAATTTTTCCAAAGTGTCCTTAATTTCTTTTAATTTTGAAACGTAGCTTGCTTCATCTAAAATGTAAATTGAATTGTTTTCACCCAATAATTTTTTCTCCGTGTTTTGTTTTTGAAATAAATAAGTACTTATTTCCGATCCTTTCCCGGAAAAAGTCAAGGTATTTTCAAAATTATTTGAATCGAAATTAATAGCTAAATTACTGCCGGCTTCAACAAAAATTTCTGTTCTGTTTCTTCCATATTGAAAGGTATAAATTCCTGTTTCAATAAGCAACGTATCCAAAAAACTTCCGTCCCTGGCCAATTTAATGGTTTCGTTAAATTCTTTATTATAAGGCTTTTTAAAAGTGATTTCGCTTCCTCTATTGTTAATGATTTTACCTGAAATGACAACGAAATCCGATTCTTTTTCATTTTTACATGACAGTATTGCTACAGCGGCTATTAGTAACCAAAATTTTTTCATATTTACTGCAAATTTTATTAAACAATGGACAAATATAAAACATATTGCATCACAAAATAAGTTTAATATTACTTTAACAAATTATTTGCATAATCTGTTTGGAATGCGGAATTTTACGGCTCAAAACACAACCATGAACAACTTCCATGAAATCAATTCCAAACCGCTGGATTTTACTGCGGTAAGCGAACTTATTTTTACTGAAAAAAAATTAAAACTTTCTGCTGAAGCCATTGAAAAAATTGAAAATTGTCGTTTATATTTAGATAAAAAACTCGAAAAACATGCAGCGCCAATTTATGGCATTAATACTGGTTTTGGTTCTCTTTGCAATGTAAAAATAGACCATGCCAATTTACAAAAATTACAGGAAAACCTAGTGATGAGCCACGCCTGCGGAACAGGAAAAAGAGTGGATAAGCACATTGTAAAATTGATGCTTTTGCTAAAAATTCAGTCGTTAAGTTATGGCCATTCTGGCATTCAACGGGAAACTGTGGAGCGATTGATCGATTTTTACAATAATGACATTATCCCGGTTGTTTACGAGCAGGGTTCTTTGGGCGCTTCGGGCGATTTGGCGCCTTTGGCCCATTTGTCGTTGCCGTTAATTGGCAAAGGCGAAGTATATTTTAACGATGAAATTGTGGCAAGCGATGTTGTTTTGAAGCAGTTTAACTGGAACAAAATTGAATTAAAATCGAAAGAAGGATTGGCATTGCTTAACGGAACCCAATTTATGGGTGCTTACGGCGTTCATTTAATTCTGAAATCGTTTAAACTTTCTTATTTGGCCGACTTAATTGGCACGCTTTCTTTGGAAGCTTTTGACGGAAGAATTGAACCTTTTAATGAACTGATCCATTTTATACGGCCTCATAACGGACAAATAAAAACGGCGCAACGCATTAAAGATTTTTTGGAAGACAGCGAAATAGTTGCACAACACAAAGAACACGTGCAAGATCCTTATTCTTTTAGGTGTATGCCTCAAGTTCACGGCGCCAGCAAAGATGCCTTAAACTATTGCAAAAAAGTGTTCGCTACGGAAATTAATTCGGTAACCGACAATCCAAATATTTTTGTGGAAGCTGATGAAATTATTTCAGGAGGAAATTTTCACGGACAACCTTTGGCGTTGGCTTTTGATTTTATGGGAATCGCGATGGCAGAATTAGGAAGCATTTCAGAAAGAAGAACATTTCAGCTCATTTCCGGACAACGGAATTTACCGCCATTTTTGGTGAAAAATCCGGGCCTAAACAGCGGATTGATGATTCCTCAATATACCGCCGCAAGCATTGCCAGCCAAAATAAACAATTGGCAACGCCGTCATCTGTAGATTCCATTGTTTCCAGTAACGGACAGGAAGATCACGTGAGTATGGGTGCCAATGGTGCCACAAAAACCAAACAAATTGTAGATAATATAGAAACTATTTTGGCCATTGAATTGCTCAACGCTTCGCAAGCTTTGCATTTCAGAAAACCATTAAAAACCTCCGCATTTTTGGAATCTTTTTTAGAAATGTACCGAAGCGAAGTTCCTTTTATTGAAAATGATACCATTTTAAGTACTGAAATAAAAAAAACAGTGGCGTTTTTAAACAATATGAATATTGACAATGAAGAATTATTTTTGTAACATAGAATTTTAGTATTGAGTAATTAGAATTGAGTATCTAGCCTGCCGAATGGCAAGAATTGAGAAATTTACTTTATGATAAAGTAGTTTTATGAAACTCGCTTTATGAAACTACTTCCAATGCCATACCAATAAAAGAATCTTCTAAAAATATTTAACTCCTTTATTTTAGGTTTCTATTTGAATTTTATGCCGTTTATTTGTTCAATTTAACCAATTGCTTAAAACCTGCTTCAATTTGTTAAATTTTATCTTATTTTATTGATTTTCTTTATATTATGTCGTAAATTAGAGTTCGTTTAAACCCTGCCCATGTATTTTAAAACCCCAATTAAGTATAAGTATTTGTTTTAGTAATTCCCCAAAAACCGTATCCCAAAACCATATCCCGAATTAGTTAAATATGAATTTAACTAAATAACAGACACGTCGCACGCTTAATTTTTATGTTAGGTGTTGTTTGGTATTCACTTTGTTGAATCTTGGAATTATTAAAATTTATTATTGAATTCTTATTAAAAAATTCAACTCATGAAAAATTTTACTTTTACTTTTACTAGAGAAACGTCCGCTTTAGGGTCAAAACAATTGAGCTGTTATTGGCGGCAGTTGCTTATTTTGTCCTTATTTATTGCGACGACTGTGCTTACTGGCTTTAAGCTTTCTGCACAAAATTTACCGGGAATTGCTCCGGTACAAACCCCTATTGGCGGTTTTGGGGTAGACGGCGATGCTTACGCCAATACACCAACCCCTGCCTATTTAAATGTAGGTGACTGGTTCTATGATTCTACCTTATATCCGGGTACAGGACGTGGTTTGTTTACAGGCGGATCAGTTACAGATCCTACCAGAACTTTCTTTTTACAAGATAATTGGTTGCAAAATACTGATTTAACCATTTTTACAGGTAGAAATAAAATAAACGATCATCCAAATACCTACACTTGGGGACCAGGATCTTCACCTAATAAAAATGAAATCCAGAATGCCGCAGCTCATTTTACTTATGGTGCACCTGGGTTAGGTGGAAGCGCCACTGATTTGTGGTGTCTTTTTGCCGGTGACCGTATGGTAACCAATGGAAGCAGCTACATTGACTTTGAGTTTTTACAAAAAAGTCTAACAATGACTGGTACTACCAGCGGTGGATTTACTTCTGCCGGTATTAATGGTGGTCGAACCATAGGTGACGTATTAGTGACCATTGAATTTGTTCAAGGTGGTGGAGCTGCTTCCGTAGTAATTAGAAAATGGCAAGCAGTTGGAACTGGTTATGAATATGTAGTGCAGGCAAACTCCTTGTTTGTAGGGAAAATATTTATGACTAATAATACGGCTGTAACTACAGTTCCTTTTGATGCTTATGGAGGCAATACTTATGAAGTAAATCAGTGGGCAGAAGGCGCTATCAACCTTACTCAAGTGTTGGGTGTAGGCCTAGACCCTTGTTATTCTATCAGCACGCTATTCGTTAGAACTCGGTCTTCCGGTTCTTCTGATCAATCTGAATTAAAAGATTTCCCGGGAGCACCTATTCAGTTAGATTTAGGATTAATTCCTCCTGCACCTAGCGTAACTACTGGTGAACGTTGCGGTCCTGGCGCTGTTAGCTTTAACGCTACTGGTTGTAACCAAGCAGGATCTGTACTTAAATGGTATGCCTCAGCAACTAGTCTAACTCCTTTATATACAGGAAATCCTTATAATGTTGAAATAACAACAACAACCAGTTTTTGGGTAAGCTGTACCAATGCAGCAGGTTGTGAAGGACCAAGAACACAGATTACCAGGACAGTGAATCCTATTCCTGTACTTGTAGTTACCAATCCAGCCGGTACTTGCGCTCCTTCAACTGTTGATTTGACAGCCGCTGCCATTACTGCCGGAAGTACTTTATATGGTGGAACTTTGAGCTATTGGACTGATGCAGCGGCAACTGTACCACTTGCCAATCCAAATGCTGTTACGGCCTCAGGTATTTACTACATCAAAGCAGTGACAACTCCAGGTTGTGTGGACATTAAACCTGTAACCGTTACTGTTAACTCAATCGTTCCGGGTGTTATCGCAGGCAGTCAAACGCTTTGCGCACCATTCGACCCTGTTGCATTTACCAGCACAACTCCTGGTTCAGGTGGCGGAACAATCACTTACCAATGGCAAATGAGCACAACTAGTGCCAGTGCAGGATTCGCAAATATAGGTGGCGCCACTTTGGCCACTTATGATGCAGGTGCT
>PHDE01000143.1 GCA_002842505.1 Bacteroidetes bacterium HGW-Bacteroidetes-3
TTCAAAATATACCGTGCAAAAAGTGGGAAAATCCATTGAAGGCCGGAATCTGACTTTAATCAGCGTTGGCACTGGTAAAATTAATGTGTTTTTATGGTCACAAATGCACGGAGATGAACCAACGGCAACGCAGGCAATTTTCGATATTTTTAATTTTTTGGACAGTCCGGAATTTTTAGCGGAAAAAGAAGCGATATTAAGTAATTTAACACTTCATTTTTTGCCGATGTTAAATCCGGATGGCGCAGAACAATTTACAAGGCGCAACGCATTGGGCATAGATATGAATCGTGATGCTTTGCGATTGCAATCTCCTGAAGGACAGGTTTTAAAAAAAATTAGGGACAGCCTTAACGCAGATTTTGGGTTCAATTTACACGACCAAAGCATTTATTACAATGCCGAACGCACTGATAAAATGGCCACCATTTCCTATTTGGCGCCTGCCTATAATTATGAAAAGGACATCAATGAAGTGCGCGCAAACGCTATGAAAGTCATTGTTTTTATGAATAGCGTCATCCAAAAATATGCGCCCGGACAAGTTGGGCGATATGATGATGATTTTGAGCCTCGCGCATTTGGTGACAACATTCAGAAATGGGGAACAAGCTTAATTTTAATTGAATCGGGCGGTTATAAAAATGATGCGGAAAAGCAAGAAATCAGGAAGTTAAACTATGTGTCAATTCTTTCGGCCATTTACACAATCGCAAACGGAGACTATAAAAACATTTCTATTGAGGGTTATGAAAAAATTCCTGAAAACGACCGTAAATTATTCGATTTAAAACTTTTTAGGGCAACCTATAATTTGTTGGGTAATGATTATATTATTGATTTAGGAATCAATCGTTTGGAGATTGACAATGCCAATCACACTAATTTTTACAACTTCGGCAGAATTATTGACCAAGGAGATTTGTCCACTTATTATGGCTATGAAACTTTTGATGCCACCAGTTATACCATTCTTGAAGGAAAAGTTTATCCGAAAATATTGAAGTCGGTCAAAGATTTAGCAAGTGTGGATGTTTACCAACTTTTGCAAAATGGCTATACTTATTTAAGAATAGAACAATTGCCAGTTGATAAAAAAGAAGTTTCAGTGCCCATTCACTTAATTGCAGCAAATTATAAAGTGGGAAAACTTGTTTTGGGTGAAGGTGCAAATGCCACTTTTTTATTGCAAAAAAACGGTAAAATTGACTTTGCGGTAATCAACGGTTTTCTGATTGATTTAAATACGAAAAAAAGCAACTTTAAAAACGCGTTGATTTACAGGAGATAGGTTTTTTTGAATACAAAACCTAACAGGTTTTTAAAACCTGTTAGGTTTGTTTGCCCGATTTTAAATTTACCTAAAAAACAGGATGGGTTTATTCATGATTCATCATTAATAATGATCGCGCAACAATTCAAAAATAGCCTGCATATTGTTTTTAACCTCGTCAGTTGGTTTCATAAAATGATTGTTCATAAAACTGAAAATGAGCGTTTTACCTGAACTTGTGATCAAATAGCCGCTTAAGGAATAATTATTGCCGAGTGTACCCGATTTTGCATAAATATACGGTTTTGAATTGCTGGCGTACCAGTTTTTTAGTGTTCCAAATTCTCCGCCGGCGGGGAACAAATTAAACAATCGGTTTCTTGGCAGGTCGGTGTATAATTTTGTGAGCACCTGCACAAAAGAAGTCGGCGTAAATAAATTATATCGGCTTAAGCCGGAGCCATCAGCCCAGCGCGGTTTTTGTTTTAAATCTTTCAATTGATTTTCAAGGATATAATTTCTTATTTTATCAGTGCTTAAAGTGTCGGAAAGGGTAGAAGATGACAATATAAGTATTTGTTCCGCCAAAAAATTATCGCTTTCGTGCATCATTCTTTTGTACAAAGAATCTGCTTCAACGCTATAGGCAATTTGGTCTAATTTTTTTGAAGGGTGATTGGCAATAAATACTTTTTCCGGAAGCAGGCTATTCCATAGTTCGGCAATCAGAAATGAGTTAATCACCATTGGAATTTCAACGGTTTTATTGTTTTTCGGATTGTAATAAAAATTATTTTTATAGAAATCCCTGCTGTATTTACTGTCGGAATATTGTATGTTTTTTTCCAACACTTCAGGAATGCTTCGCAAGTTGTTTTGATTGTTGATGGTTACCACATTTCCGTACATTGGGAAGCTGCTTCTCTCCGGACTAAAATAGGCGTCGTAGTCTTCCCAAGCCCAGCCGGGACCATATTTTTCATCAGATAAATGAGGAAGAATTAAAATGACTTTTTTAAAATTTTGCGCCATTTTTAATGCGGTGCTGTCGTGAAAATAAGAATGTAAAAATGTTGGGTCTCCCGTTCCTTGAATGGTGATGGTATCTTTGTCTATATTGTATTTAAAAGCTGGGATTTTCTCCTGTAAAACTTGCAATGCGGTATATAAAGTGAATATTTTTGCGTTGCTGGCCGGCGTAAAATATTTATGGGCATTGTAGTTAAAAATAGTGTCTTTTGACGCAGGGTCAACAACCAGCAAGCCCGTAAATTGACTGTCGTAAAAATCTTCATCAAAATGCTTGGTTATTTTTTTGGTGATTTGCGCCGATTTACAGCCAAATATAATTACTATTGAACTTATAAATATAAAAAGGAACTTTAGTTTTGGCATCATCAGGTTTTTAAATTTAAAACAGAAACAGTTTCAGCTAAATATAATTTGCAAAATTTAAGGAATTTATAAGAATAGCTGTACATAGAAATTGGAATATTAAGTGGTCATAATGCCAATAATTAAATACATAACCGTTGTGATGAGTCCGCCAATTAAAGCATAAGGCAATTGTGTTTTAACATGGTCAATATGGTCGGTTGCCGAGGCCATTGAAGAAATGATGGTGGTGTCGGAAATTGGAGAACAATGATCGCCAAAAACGCCGCCGCCCAAAGTTGCCGCAATAACAAGCGTGGTATTTGCCCCATGAATGTTGGCCATTGGAATGGCAATTGCCAACATAATGGCAAAAGTGCCCCAAGAAGTTCCTGTTGAAAATGCGATGAAAGAGCTTATCACAAATATAATGGCGGGTAAATATTGAGGAGAAAGCCACTCTTTGGACCAATTGGCAACAAATTGCCCGGTGCCCAACTGGTTACAGGCATCGCTAATGGCAAATGCAAGCAGCATTAAAAGTGCCAGAGGCATTAATTCACTGATTCCCTTTAAAACTAGGTCAACCATTTCTCCTATTTTCATAATTCCTTGTGCCCTGTATAAAACCATCGCAACAAATATAGAGGTAATTACGGCGTACAATACGGAAGATGAGCCAGATCCTTGCCCTATTGCCTGTGATAAATGATTTGAAAATGAACTGTAAGTTTCAACTTTATTCCAGCCTGTGTAAGCCAAGTTTAGCGGCATCATAAGCACCATGGTAAATAAGGGAATTACCATATTATATGCTTTTGCCTTAATTCCTTCTTTAGGTTTGAAAGAGGTTATTGTTTCAGAAATCATAGGTTTGGCATTGTCATTTAACAGTTTTCCTGTCTCTTTTGTCCTTTTTTCGGCTTTGACCATTGGCCCGATATCTTTTTTTGCGATAATTACAATAAATACGATGATAATAGCAATAAAAGGATAAAAGTTATATTTAATGGAGGAAATTAATACTGAAAACGGATTTTCAATGCCTTGCGTAATTAACAATCCCATAATAAAGGCTCCCCAAGCATTAAAAGGGATTATTATTGAAGTAGGTGAGGAACTTGAGTCGGCGATATAGGCTAATTTTTCCCGCGGAATTTTTAGCTTGTCGAAAATGGGCCGGTATAGCGTTCCAACAGTTAAGGCGCTGATGCTTGTTTCAACAAAAAGAAAAATCCCCGTAACCAATGCTAAAATTTGAACAATTACGCGACTGTAACCGCTTTGTTTTTTTTCAAAATAATCAATGAGGACATTAATTTTATTTACAAATCCTTCTACGCCTCTCGAATACTGGATAAATAATAAAAGCGCTCCAATCAGCGCGCTAAACATAATGGTTCTGGTATTTCCTTCCGATTTAAAAACATTGACCATCGCCTCAATAGTTGCCAAACTGCCTGTAAGAAAATTCCAGTCGTTCAAAATAAGCCAAGAAAACCATATTCCGAAAAGAAGCGCGATATATACTTGTTTTGTTCTTAAGGCAAGAATAATGGCAATAATTGGCGGTAAAATTGATAAAAACCCATAGTGATCCATGTACATTGTGTATTTTAAACGGTTAATCTATATTTTATTATTTTATTGAACGGGTTGAATATAGCACAAACTTCATAAAGTTATTCATTGTTGTCCAATAAAAATTAATTGAGAATGATTATTTTCAATCTAAATGGAACTTCACAAGCAGGTTGCCTCCCGAAAAATCGGGACAGGCTCCCTGGGGCTTATTTTTTTAAAATCCATTTTTATGCAAACAGTGCGTCTCCCGAAAAATAGGACAAGCTCGCTGGGACTAAAACAGCTCCATAAGAGCGAACTGTTTGTAGAAAAATGAAAAAATTCAATAATTAAAGCCCTATCGGGGCGACCTGTATGTTTTACAAAATTTAATCGTACCATGATGATTTTTATTTAAAAATGAGTACTTTTGTTGCTCAATATTCATAAAAATCAATGCTAGAATCCCTCATCACCTCAAAAACCCGCATCCGCATCTTGGTAAAGTTTTTCATAAACGCTGCCAATATGGGACATTTACGCGGTTTGGCCGAGGAGATGAACGAATCTACCAACGCCATCAGAAAAGAACTAAACAACCTTTCCGAAGCCGGTTATTTGGAAAAACAAGCGATACAAAACCGGATTTCTTACAAAGCCAACACCAAACACCCTTTATTTGCCACCCTTCAAAAAATAGTTTACCAACATTTGGGATTGGATTCCATTGTGCTTATGGTTTTGGAACGCATGGGTGAAGTGAAAAAGATTATAGTGATAGGCGATTATGCCGATGGAAACGATTCAGGAACCATAGAAGTAGTGGTGGTGGGAGATGCCTTAAATACGGAATACATAGACCAACTGGCCGGTAAAATTGAAGAACAAATCAGCAGAAAAGTACAATTTTTAATCACCCAAGAATATAAGGGGAAAGGATTGACTATATATGAAAAAAGTTAAAAGTTTAAAGGTTCAAAGAAAAAGAAAAAACGCTATAAAAATAAGATTAATATGGAATTAGGATTTAAGAAATTGGGTGTTTGGAATAAGGCGATTGATTTTGCAGATAATGTTATTGACTTAACAGAAAATTTAAACACCCAAGCCAAACACTATCGTTTAATAGAACAAGTTGAAGCTTGTAGCGCTTCAGTTTCGGCTAATATTGCTGAAGGTAAGGGAAGAAACTCCAATAAAGAGTTTATACAGTTTTTATATATTGCCAGGGGATCTTTATATGAAACAATATCATTTCTTAGTCTTTTTGAAAAAAGAAAATGGATAACAAAAGAGCAATTAGATGAATTAGAAGAGGTGGCTGTTGAATTAGCTTCAATGATAAAAGGATTAATTAATGCCATCGCTAAAAACTTAAAATAATTTTCAGTTTATGACTTTAAACTTATTTCTTTCAGCTTTCACCTTTGAGCTTTCAGCTAACATCTTTCAGCATACTTATAGCTTTCAGCTTTCACCTTTAAACTTTCAGCTTTAACTATGAATTGGCACGTAATATATACCAAACCTAAGTGGGAAAAAAAAGTCGCTGAGCGACTAGCGCAATCCGGCATTGAGGTATATTGTCCGATGGTGACGCAAATAAAACAATGGTCGGATCGGAAGAAAAAAGTGGAAACACCGCTCATTCCTTCTTATGTGTTTGTGAATATAGCAAAAAAAAACAGAAACGATGTTTTTGAGGTGCACGGTGTGGTTCGTTATTTATTTTGGTTGGGAAAGCCAGCCATAGTTAGAGATGAAGAGATTTTGACATTGCAGGAAAGTTTAAAAGAAACCCTGTCATCAGTGGAAATCACTGAATATAAAACAGGGGATACCATAAATATTGCTGACGGGCCTTTTAAAGGAAAAGAAGGAACCATAAAACAAGTGAGCAGAAATAAATTGCAGTTGGTATTAAAGGAGCTGGGGATGTTAATTACCCTTACTTTAGAAGCAAAAAAATAAGAAACTCCGGTTTCTTAAAACATAAATAAAAATTACCTTTGTCGACTCCCAAAATGGGACTGACAGTGGCGAAGCCATGTTGAGCTGAAAGCTCTTTAAAAGATTTCACGGTTTGTGTGAAATTTGTTTACATTACCAAGATTTGGTATCTTTGATTAAAAACAGTTCAAAATGGGAAAAAACACATCAATATCAATCGGAGATTATTTTGAGGAATTTATCAATGATGAAGTTAAATCGGGAAGATACAGTTCAGTGAGCGAAGTAATCCGTTCGGCTTTAAGGTTATTGGAACAAGAAGAAAAAAAAGAAAGAGAACTGATTAAAGCACTTGAAATTGGGGAGCAAAGCGGATTTATTGAAGACTTTGACCCAAAACAAAATCTGAATCAACTGCATCGCCAAAACTCATGAGTAAAAACAAATATCGCATAAGTAAACAGGCAATTAATGATTTAAATGATATTTGGAGTTACACATTTCATAAATGGTCGAAAGAACAGGCGGACAGGTATTATGATTTGATCATCGGAGAAATTGAGTTTATAGCGGACAATTTTATGACAGGAAAATCCGCAGAACAAACAAGAAAAAATTATAGGATAACAAAAGTAAAGTCACACCTGATTTTTTATAGAAAAGCAGAAAATGACATAGTAGAGATTGTAAGAATACTTCATCAACGAATGGATATCAAAAAAAGACTGGTATAAATGGTTTAACAGATTACACGGATTTGCGTAACTAATCCGAATTAAATCGAATTTCGCGAATGGATTCCATAGATAAAATAGTTTATAAAGAAGAAAGTTTTAAAATTATAGGTGCTTGTATGAAAGTTCATCGTTCATTAGGTGCTGGATTCTTGGAGGCGGTATATGAAGAAGCTTTGGAAAAGGAATTTCAAATCCAAAATATCCCTTTTAAAAAACAAGTGAAGTTGGAATTATTTTATGACAATCAGAAATTAAAAAAACAGTATAGGGCAGACTTCGTATGTTATGATACTATTATTTTGGAAATAAAAGCAGTAGTTAAAATACCTATTGTATTTTATGCACAGTTGAAAAATTATTTAAAATGTACAAATATGGAATTGGGAATGTTAATTAATTTTGGAACACCATCCCTAACATATAAAAGAATATTAAATACGCCTAATTCGGATTAATTCGTAATAATTCGCATAATTCGTTTTTAACCATAAATTACCTTAAATCTACAAATTTCCCCGTTGGATTACTAATCAATTTTGGACAGTCCAGCCTAACATGGAAAAGATTCATTAATACAAAATAAATAATCCGCTTAATTCGTTATAATCAGCGCAATCCGCGTTAAATTAAAAAAAAATATGAACATAGCAGTAATAGGCACCGGATACGTAGGATTGGTTTCAGGAACTTGTTTTTCAGAAATGGGAAATAAAGTAACCTGTGTAGACATCGATGCCACAAAAATAAACAACCTGAACAAAGGAATTATTCCTATTTATGAGCCAGGGCTTGAAGCAATGGTGTTGAAAAATGTGGAAATTGGGAACCTGTTTTTCACAACAAATTTAGCGGAAGCAATCAAAAAAGCGGAAGTTGTATTTATCGCTGTCGGCACCCCAATGGGCGATGATGGCTCGGCAGACCTTCAATATGTGTTGGCCGTTGCCAAATCTATTGGGGAAAGTATGCAAAAAAGATTGGTGGTGGTCGACAAATCTACCGTGCCTATTGGTACGGCCGACAAGGTAAAAGCAACCATCCAAAAAGCACTAGACAAAAGAAAAGTTACGCTGGAATTTGAAGTGGTTTCAAATCCTGAATTTTTAAAGGAAGGCGCTGCCATTGCCGATTTTATGAAACCGGATAGGGTGGTGATAGGAACTGAAAATCCCTACGCCATTGAAAAAATGAAACAACTGTACGCGCCATTTTCCATGTCGCACGAACGGTTTATCGTGATGGATGTCCGTTCTGCGGAAATGACAAAATATGCCGCAAACGCCATGTTGGCCACCAAGATTTCCTTTATGAACGAAATCGCCAATATTTGCGAAAAAGTGGGAGCCGACGCCAATCAGGTACGTATTGGCATTGGATCGGACAGCAGAATAGGATACGGATTTATTTATCCCGGCTGCGGTTACGGAGGCTCCTGTTTTCCAAAAGATGTAAAAGCATTGATGAAAATTGCCGAAGAACACCAATACCATCCAAAATTAATTACTTCAGTGGAAGAAGTGAACGATGCCCAAAAATTGGTGATTGCCCATAAAATAGTGAAACGTTTCGGGGAAGATTTAACCGGAAAAACTTTTGGTGTTTGGGGATTGGCGTTCAAGCCGGGAACCGATGATATGCGTGAAGCCCCAGCCATTTATATCATCAAAGAATTGGTGAAACGCGGTGCCAATATTCAGGCATTCGACCCTAAAGCGATGGAAGAGGCAAAAGACTTTTATTTAAAAGATTTGGAAAACGTCACTTATGTAACTTCAAAATACGAAGCATTACAAAATGCGGATGCCATGATATTGCTTACCGAATGGAAAGAATTCCGTTCCCCCGATTTTGAGGAAATTCATATCCAGTTAAAAACGCCTGTCATTTTTGACGGCCGCAACCAATACAATATTTTTAATTTGGAAGAAAAAGGATTTGAGTATTATCAGATAGGAAAATAGCCCCCTAACCCCCGAAAGCCCCCTAACCCCCGAAGGGGGAATTGATAGAGGAAATGAGAAAGCTCAAAGGTGAAAGCTCAAAGCTCAAAGGTGAAAGCTCAAAGCTGAAAGGTGAAAGCAAAAAGCTCAAAGGTGAAAGCTTAAAGGTGAAAGCTGAAAGTTCAAAGGTGAAAGCTGAAAGTTCAAAGCACAAAGGTGAAAGCTCAAAGCTCAAAGCTCAAAGGTGAAAGCTCAAAGCTCAAAGGTGAAAGCTCAAATGCAAATGAGAAAACAAAATTCGTCATTGCGAGAAGGTTTACTGAGGCGGAGCCGAAGTA
>PHDE01000144.1 GCA_002842505.1 Bacteroidetes bacterium HGW-Bacteroidetes-3
ACGAGCATAACAAATTTTGATACACGAAGGAATGATTAATAGCGAACAGTCCCGAATTTTCGGGATTACCGCTAAAAAATAAAATTTAAACAGATGAAAAAAATATTGATAGCAAATAGAGGTGAAATAGCCATAAGAGTCATGAAAACTGCTCGAAAAATGGGGATTAAAACTGTCGCCGTTTATTCAGAAGCCGACAGAAATGCGCCTCATGTAAGGTTTGCGGATGAAGCCGTTTGCATTGGACCGGCACCGTCAAATAAATCATATCTTTTAGGCGATAAAATTATTGAAGTCGCCAAAAAACTACATGTTGATGCCATTCATCCAGGATACGGATTTTTAAGTGAAAATGCCGATTTTGCTGAAAAAGTGGAACAAAATAACCTCATTTTTATTGGACCAAAATCCAATTCCATCAGAATAATGGGCAGTAAACTGGCCGCAAAAGATGCCGTCAGAAATTATGATATTCCTATGGTTCCTGGAATTGACAGGGCCGTAACCGACCCAAAAGAAGCCGCAAACATCGCAAGGGAAATTGGTTTTCCAATCCTTATCAAAGCTTCCGCAGGCGGCGGCGGCAAGGGAATGCGTATCGTAGAAAACGAGGATGAAGTTGAAGAACAAATGAACCGTGCCATTAGTGAAGCAACCTCCGCATTTGGCGACGGATCGGTTTTTATCGAAAAATACATCACTTCCCCAAGACATATTGAAATTCAGGTACTTGCAGACAGCCAGGGAAATGTTTTGCATCTTTTTGAAAGAGAATGCAGTGTACAAAGACGTCATCAAAAAGTGATTGAAGAAGCGCCTTCCTCAATTTTAACGCCTGAATTAAGATTAAAAATGGGTGATGCCGCCATAAAAGTGGCAAAATCCTGTAATTATTTAGGTGCGGGAACGGTAGAATTTTTGGTGGATGATAAGTTAAATTTCTATTTTCTGGAAATGAATACGCGTTTGCAAGTTGAACATCCCGTTACTGAATTAATTTCTGGCGTTGATTTGGTTGAATTACAAATTAAAATCGCCCGTGGCGAAGCCATTCCGTTTAAACAAGATGAACTAAAAATTAATGGCCACGCATTGGAGTTACGTGTGTATGCAGAAGACTCCATGAACGATTTTTTGCCAAGTGTCGGTAATTTAAGCACTTACAAAATCCCTGTCGGAAAAGGCATACGGGTTGATGACGGTTTTGAAGAAGGAATGGACATTCCTATTTACTACGACCCTATGCTTTCTAAATTGATAACTTACGGAAAAACGCGTGAAGAAGCCATTCAATTAATGATTGAGGCCATTGGTAATTATAAAATTGAAGGCGTTTTTACCACTTTGCCTTTTGGAAAATTTGTTTTTGAACATGAAGCTTTTAGAACCGGTAAATTTGACACGCACTTTGTTAAAAATTATTACACGCCAAAATTGCTTCAGGCAGGATTGGATGAAGAAGCTAAAATTGCGGCTTTGGTGGGATTAAAAATTTATATGGAAGATCAAAAAAAGTTAAGAATTCCTATTTCTAACTAATTACACTATTCAATATTATGGAATCAAAAATTGAAAAATTAGCCAACAGCGTTGCGTTGGCACATTTAGGAGGCGGTGAAAAAAGAATCGAAAAGCAACATGCAAACAAAAAATTAACTGCAAGAGAACGCGTGAATTATTTATTGGATGAAGGCTCTTTTGAAGAAATAGGAATTCTGGTAACTCACAGAACAACCGACTTTGGAATGGAAAACGAAATTTATTTTGGCGATGGCGTTGTAACAGGTTATGGAACAATCAATGACAGATTGGTGTATGTTTTTGCGCAGGACTTTACTGTTTTTGGAGGCGCGCTTTCTGAAACACACGCCGAAAAAATCTGCAAAATTATGGATCAGGCGGTAAAAGTTGGCGCTCCAATTATCGGCTTAAACGACTCCGGAGGTGCGCGAATCCAGGAAGGCGTTCGGTCGTTGGGCGGCTACGCAGATATATTTTTCAGAAATGTACAGGCCTCAGGCGTTGTGCCACAACTTTCCGCAATTATGGGACCTTGTGCCGGCGGTGCCGTTTATTCTCCGGCAATGACCGACTTTACTTTAATGGTTGAAAACACCAGCTACATGTTTGTGACAGGCCCAAATGTGGTAAAAACTGTTACCAATGAAGAAGTAACGGCCGAAGAATTAGGTGGTGCCAGCACGCATTCAACCAAATCGGGCGTTACGCATATCACTTCTGCAAATGACATTCAGTGTTTAGAAGATATTAAAACGTTGTTAAGCTACATTCCACAAAACAATAGAGAAACCACTAAAAAATTGCCTTTTGAACTGGAAGATGAACTACGAGAATCACTCGAAAATATCATTCCAAAAAATCCAAATCAGCCTTATGATATGCACCACGTAATCCAAGGGATTATCGATAAAGATTCTTTCTTTGAAATTCATAAGGACTTTGCGCCCAATATTATTGTGGGCTTTGCACGTATTGCAGGCAGAAGTATTGGTATTGTTGCAAATCAACCAATGAATTTAGCGGGATGTTTAGACGTGCACAGCTCAATAAAAGGAGCTCGTTTTACACGTTTTTGTGATTGTTTCAATATTCCTTTATTGGTGTTGGTGGATGTTCCCGGATTTTTACCCGGAACCGACCAGGAATGGAACGGAATTATCATCAATGGCGCTAAATTATTATATGCTTTAAGTGACGCCACGGTTCCGAGAGTAACAGTTATTACACGCAAAGCTTATGGTGGCGCTTATGATGTCATGAACTCCAAACATATTGGGGCCGATATGAATTTTGCCTGGCCAACTGCCGAAATTGCCGTAATGGGCGCAAAAGGAGCTGCTGAAATTATTTTCAAAAATGACATTAAAAGCGCTGACAATCCTGACGCTAAACTGAAAGAAAAAGAAACTGAATATGCCGATAAATTTGCCGATCCGTTTGGGGCCGCAAAACGCGGTTTTATTGATGAAGTGATTTACCCGAAATTCACCCGAAGAAAATTAATAAAAGCTTTCCAAATGCTTGAGGGAAAAGAAGTTAACAGACCACACAGAAAACATGGAAATATTCCTTTATAATAAATTGACAACATTAAAAAATCCCGAAAATATTCGGGATTTTTTTGTAAGTATCAATTTATAGGTACGTCCAACACATGAAGAGTTAGCACAGTTTAAAATGTTTCAGTGTTTAATTTGTTCTTTTGGTTAAACGACTCTTTAAAAAAGCCATAATTAAATTTATGGCTTTTTTCATATTATTTCGGCAGATAACCCTCTGGTTAAAAGTTGTGTGCATCGAGGCTTTAATTCGTCATATTCTCCCGTTTTAACAGCACATTTCCCTTTATAATGAACCAACAAAGCGCATTGTTCGGCTTGTTCAGCCGTATGGTCACAGATTTCAATTAAACAATCAATCACAAAATCAAAAGTATTTACATCATCATTGAACAAGATAATTTCATGCAGGTTGACTTCTTTTTCAAGAACATCAACATCTTCCTGTATTTTTCTTTTTGTTCCCATACTGCAAAAATAATCATTATTTTACATACTTCAAAGCAACCCAATTGTTTCGTTCAATTTGTTTGTCCAGTTTCAATCCGTATTTTATAACTTCCGCGTCAATAGTTGGGATGTCTTCCTTGTAAAAACCGCTTAATAAAATTACGCCATTTTCATTCAAACAACTAGCGTAAATATGCATATCATTCAATAAAATGTTTCTGTTGATGTTGGCAATAATCACCTCATATTTTTTGTCTTTCAACAAGGAGGCATCGCCTTCAAAAACTGAAATATGCTTGCAATTATTTCGTTCCACATTTTCCAAAGAATTTTGATAACACCAATTGTCAATGTCAATCGCGTCAATTGGCTGTGCGCCTTTCATTTCAGCAAAAATTGCCAAAATACCGGTTCCGCAACCCATATCCAACACTTTTTTCCCGGCAACATCCAACGCCAATAAATGTTGAACCATCATATGCGTAGTTTCATGATGCCCGGTTCCAAAACTCATTTTTGGCTCAATCACAATATCGTATTTCAAGTTAGGATTTTCGTGAAATGGCGCTCTGATACTCACCAAACCATCAACCTGAATCGGATTAAAGTTTTTTTCCCATTCACTGTTCCAATTGGTTTGTTCAATCTCTTTCATCTCAAAAGAAATCTGAAATTCACCAGATTTCAACACATAAATGTCCTCTAAAACATGCGCATTCCAATCTGTCTTCTGAATAAAAGCCTCAACGCCTTCTTCATTTTCAACAAAACTTTCAAAACCAACTTCACCCAATTCAGCGATTAAAATTTCAGTTCCAGGTTCTTTCGGACTCACGTTAAAGGTGTACGATATATAAATATTATCCATTAAATTGCGTCAATTATTGCTTTAAAGTCTTCCAAATTCAAAGCTGCACCGCCAATTAAACCACCATCTACATCAGATTTTGAAAAAATTTCTTGCGCATTGGAAGGCTTTACGCTTCCGCCGTATAAAATAGAAACTTCTGAAGCCACATTTTCACCATATTTATCAGCCACAATTTTTCTGATAAAAGCGTGCATTTCCTGCGCTTGTTCTGGAGAAGCCGTTTCACCGGTTCCAATGGCCCAAACCGGCTCATAAGCCAAAATGATGCTTTTCCAAGCGCCTGCTTCTAAATGAAACAAGCCATTTTTAATCTGGCTTTCAACCACTTTAAAATGATTTCCGGCTTTTCTGTCGGCCAAAACTTCACCAAAACAGAAAATTATCTCCATTTTATTTGCCAAAGCAGCATCCACTTTTTTAGCCAATAGCGCGTCTGTTTCACCAAAATATTCCCTTCGCTCCGAATGTCCTAAAATTACAATATGCACCCCTACCGATTTCAACATTGTAGCTGAAATTTCACCTGTAAAAGCACCACTTTTTTCAAAATGCATGTTTTGCGCCGCCACTTCTACTTTTGTTCCTTTGGCTTTGCTCGCTACTTTCTGTAAGCTCACAAAAGTTGGGGCAACAATGACTCTGGTGTTTATAAGCGATTGTTTTTTGATGCTTTTTGCAATTTTTTTGACCAACGATTTCGATTCATCCAAATCATTGTTCATTTTCCAGTTTCCGGCTACTATTTTTGCTCTCATATTTTTATTTTTTCCGTTTTATCGACAAATTTACTCATTATTAAATTCCTTTAAAAAATTCGATTCACTATTGTGCGAATTCGTTTTCGTGTAAGACTTTATTTGGTAAACAAAGATAACTTAAAGTATTAAAATTACTACTTTTGCTTAATTCTTTATTTAAACCTATGAACAGACAAGAACTAATTGCTCAGATTAATCAAAAAAAATCGTTTTTATGTATTGGCTTAGATGTTGATTTATCTAAAATCCCAACGCATTTATTGGCAAAGGAAGATCCGATTTTTGAGTTTAACAAGCAAATTATTGACGCCACGTATCATTTGGCCGTTGCCTACAAACCAAACACTGCTTTTTATGAAGCTTACGGATTAAAAGGCTGGGCAGCGCTGGGAAAAACCATCGATTATCTTAATGCAAATTATCCTGAAATTTTTACCATTGCTGATGCCAAACGCGGCGATATTGGAAATACCTCATCAATGTACGCAAAAGCGTTTTTTGAGGATTTAAATTTTGATTCGGTAACTGTGGCGCCTTATATGGGAAGCGATTCCGTGGAACCATTTTTGGCTTTTGAAGACAAAACCACCATTTTGCTGGCATTGACTTCAAATAAGGGCGGACTCGATTTTCAGGGATTGAAAGTTGGTGAAAATGAATTGTATAAAGAAGTGATAAAAACTGCGCTTACCTGGAAAAATTCAGAAAACTTGATGTTTGTTGTCGGCGCCACAAAACCAACTTATTTTGAGGAAATCAGAAAAATTGTTCCCCATCATTTTTTATTGGTTCCTGGTATTGGCGCTCAAGGTGGAAACCTTCAGGAAGTGTGCAAATACGGACTTAATGAAGATTGCGGATTGCTTATTAATTCTTCAAGAGGAATCATTTATGCTGGAAACGATGAAAATTTCGCAAAAGCTGCGCAATTGGAAGCGTTGAAATTGCAGCAGGAAATGGCTTCCATCTTAAGTAAACAGTAGTTAGTAGCAGTTGGCAGTTTTTTAAAATTTATAAGTTATTTTGTTAAAATGAAACGAGCATAACAAATTTTGATACACAACGGAATGATTAATAGCGAATTTATCTGCCCATCGGCAGACCTACCTGCCGGCAGGCAGGTTTATCTACCGGGAGGCAGACAGCATCTGTACCAATAAAAATTAAAATATAAACAGATGAAACGAGCATAACAAATTTTGATACACAACGGAATGATTAATTGCGAACCTACCTGCCGGCAGGCAGGCAGCATCTGTACCAATAAAAAATAAAATATAAACAGATGAAAATAATTAAAGACCAACTAGGAAGAGAATTTTCTGTTTCCAAAAATCCTAAAAGAATCATTTCATTGGTGCCTTCACAAACGGAATTGCTTTGTGATTTAAATTTAGAAAATGAGCTGGTGGGAATTACTAAATTTTGCGTGCATCCTTATCAGTTGAAATCGACAAAAACCATTGTTGGCGGTACAAAAAAAGTTGATTTCGAAAAGATAAAAGCCTTAAAACCCGATTTTATTTTATGTAATAAAGAAGAAAATTCCTACGATTTTCTTCCTGAACTGGAAAAAATTGCACCCACTTATTTTTCCGATATCACCGCCATTGAAGACAGTATAGATTTCATTTTAAGCTTGGGAACTATTTTAAACAGAAGAACTGAAAGCAAAAATTTAGTCGAAAAAATAAACTTTAAACTCACCGATTTTAAAGAATTCATCAAAACAAAACCAACCAGAAAAGTTGCTTATTTTATTTGGGCAAAACCGTGGATGGTTGCGGGAAATGAAACTTATATCAACCAAATGCTGCAGCTCAACAAGTTCGAGAACATTTACCAAAATATGAGTCGCTACCCAAAAATTGAAATTGATAAAATAAGATATGATGGCGATCCTGAAGTCGTTATTTTGTCATCAGAACCATTCCCTTTTAAAGATGAACATGCGGTGGAAATTTCAACTTTCACCAATCGCGCCATCACTGTTTTTGCTGATGGAGAAATGTTTAGTTGGCACGGCTCCAGATTGTTGATGGCTTTTGACTATTTTAAAGCCTTGCACAAAAAACTGGACAGTCATTTTTGAAATTAATCTTGTAACGCGAAAACACGTTTCAATAAATCGGATGTACGTTTGGCAATATTCGCCCTAATGCCTCTTTCTTCAACTTCAACCATCGTAAAAACGCCTTTCAAAGCTTCGTTGGTCACATAATCCGTTAAATCCGGATTTACATCAGCAGTTAATGGCAAATTATTGTAACGCGTAATTAAGTCTGTCCAAATTTTATCAGCACCCACTTTTTTAAATGAATTGTTGATAATTGGATTAAACTTTTGATACAACGCAGCTGAAGTTGCCGTTTTCAAATACAATGTAGCGGAATTTTTATCACCCAATAAAATATTTTTAGCATCTACAAATGTCATGCCTTGAATGGCATCCGAAAAAATAGGAATGGCTTCTCCCACGGCATCTTCAGCGGCTCTGTTCAATACTTTTAACCCTTCATCAGCCAAATTTGACAAACCGATACTTCTTAAAGTACGGTCCACTTTTTGCAATTCCGCAGGCAGTAAAATTTTAACCAGTTCATTTTTGAAATATCCATCCTGAACCGCCAAAGTAGTCACCTGGTTTGAAATTCCGTTTTGCAGGGCTTCCTTTAAACCGGCCGCAATTTGGAAATTTGTAAGTTCTCCATTTGGCAATTGGTTAATTGCCTGCTGTAATTCTGCACAAGCAGAAAGTTGAAACACAACCACCGCCAAAAGTATTTTTTTAAACATCTTTTTATTTTTTATTTTGTTAAGGTATTGAAATTTATCGCTTAAAACTGTCTGTTTTTTTATCATATCCATATGGACAATGTTTACAGCCGCTTTTACAGCAATAGCCTCTTTTCAAATGGTATTTTTCCGTAAAAACACGGTAGCCATCTTCATTTATATAATAATCTTCTTCTGAAGGATTTGGTTTTTCAAACATAGATTTTGCTAAAATAAAAAAAAGCGTTCCGGATATTTAGAACGCTTTTTATCGCTGTTTTTTGATTATTTTTCTTTTCCCGGTGGATATTGCGCCATAATTTCAGCAACAAATTCTTTGATTTTTTCTTCCTTTTTGGCAATATTTCCTGAAGTGGATAAAGCACCACTTCCGATTCCTTGCCAAGCCAATTCTTTTTTATTGGCATCAATTAAATCAATAAACAAAGTGCCTTCCGTATATTTAGAAATTTGTGTTCCAAAATTTGGTCCGTAATACCAAGGATGCCAGCCAAAATACATATTGTTATTATACACGTCTACTTTTTGGATTGATTTTGTAAATATATTAACCAGTAAATCAGGATTGTCAGATTTTGTAAAACCTTTTGCCAGCATTTCACTTTCAACAGCCTTTAAAATTCTTCGCTTGTCTAAATCAGAAATTTCCACTTTATCTATCCCTTTCTTATAAAAAGCAAATGTTTTATATTTAGAAAAGTCGGCATTGGTATCATAGTCGGTTGTAACCCTAATAGAGTTGCAGGAAGCGACAAAAAAAAGAAAGATTAACGGAAGTAATTTTAAGGCTTTCATTTAAATAAAAATTTAATAATTAAAATAAATTTATCAATATTGAATCATCTACTGAATTTGGCAAAGTCACTTTTAAATTTGGTTCAACTTCCATTGCTCTTTTTATGGCAAAAACAGCGCCATCATTTCTAGCCCAATTTCTGCGTGCAATCCCATTGTTTACGTCCCAAAAAAGCATGCTTTTCAAAC
>PHDE01000266.1 GCA_002842505.1 Bacteroidetes bacterium HGW-Bacteroidetes-3
GCTTGCACGACTTCCATAAATACTTGAAGCTCCTCTAATCTGGACTCCAGCAACTTTACCTTGTAATTGGCTTAATATCGATGCGGTTTCTAAATCCGAAATATAAATAGCTTTTCCGATTTTTTGATTTAATGGCGCAACCATATTTTCCGCATTCCGTTTCGCTTTTATAATTGCTTTAGCTCTTAATTCAAGTAATAATTCTTCAGATTTTGAGTATTCCGTTTTAGAAATAGATACATTAGAAATCTCTTCGCGCTCTAAACCTGCCATAACTTTTCCAACGGTTTGGGCATCTTTTAAAATTAGAGAATACATTTTCGTTTTCAGTACTTTTTGACCAGCAAGGAAATATTTTTTGAAGTCACTACTATAATCTATTACAGATAACGATTTTTCCAAATCAATGTTTAATGACTTTAAAACTCTGAACATCGAGGCCTCCAATTCCTCCGTAGATTTTTTATTTCTATTATCTTCTTCATTTAATATAATCATCAAATGAATTTTATCTGGTGTAACTAAAGTGTCAACTTCTGCAATAGTTTCCAAAAAGGGCTGGTCGATATAATTTTTGGTTTGTGAATGACTTTGGAGAGTTAAAAGTCCAATGATAAGTAAAAGTCCTAATTTTTTCATTTGTTTGATTTTGGTTAATTCAATTTAATTTTCGTTTGTCGAAACTATGATTTCATTTAGTTTCTTAAAAGTCAGAATGAGTGAATTACCCTTTTCATTTAGTGTATTTGTTATTTAGCACGATTTTTTTTAAATGTTGCCTAACGTTTGGTGTATGAGTTGTGGCGTGTCTTATCACGAACCATTAAAGGTACAAAACTCCGCTGGAAAATCCGTGAGGTTTTTCCGAAGAAGCACAGACCTAGCCATAACTCATACACGGTGTTAGGCAACGTTTTTATTCGATTATGAATTTCACGTTGACTTTAGATGAAAACTGCATTTTTTCAAAATCAATCATTATGTCTTCGCTTGCACGACTTCCATAAATACTTGAAGCTCCTCTAATCTGGACTCCAGCAACTTTACCTTGTAATTGGCTTAATATCGATGCGGTTTCTAAATCCGA
>PHDE01000145.1:0-8881 GCA_002842505.1 Bacteroidetes bacterium HGW-Bacteroidetes-3
AAACGAGCCATAACAAATTTTGATATACAGTAGAATTATCAATGGCGAACCGCAGCTGTACCAATAAAAAATAAAAGATAAACAGATGAAAATTTACACAAAAACCGGAGATACAGGCAAAACTTCCCTTTTTGGCGGAACAAGGGTGCCAAAATATCATTTAAGGATTGAGGCTTATGGCACCGTAGATGAATTAAATTCATATATCGGATTGATAAGAGACCAAAAAATTGACAAGCATACCAAAGAAATTCTGCTTAAAATTCAAAATGAATTATTCACTTTGGGCTCCATGCTGGCAACGCCTCCAGAAAAAGAAATCTTAAAAAGCGGAAAAGAACGTTTAAATATCAACAAAGTTAGTGAAGAATCTGTGGTGCTTTTGGAAAATGAAATTGATAAAATGAATGAATCTTTACCATCAATGACACATTTTATTTTGCCGGGCGGACACACCACCGTGTCATTTTGTCATATTGCACGTTGCATTTGCAGAAGAGCCGAGCGAATTGCCACACAATTAAGTGACGAAAGCAGTATCAATCCACAAATTTTAGTGTATTTAAATCGGCTTTCCGACTACCTTTTTGTGCTGGCACGAAAGTTGACTGTTGACAATCAAGCTCAAGAAATCCCTTGGATTCCAGAGAAAATAAAATAAGTTCTTTTTAATTGTGAAATAAAATGAGAAATAGCTTGCCCAATTGCGTAAAAAAATTATTTTTGCAAAAATTTAATACGAGAAAGTTATGTATTGGACACTAGAACTTGCATCGCACTTAGCTGATGCGCCTTGGCCTGCAACAAAGGATGAATTGATTGACTATGCAATTAGAACCGGAGCCCCTTTAGAAGTTGTGGAAAATCTTCAAGAGATTGAAGATGAGGAAGAAAATTTCGAATCAATTGTCGAAATTTGGCCCGATTACCCTTCAGAAGAAGATTATCTTTGGAACGAAGATGAATATTAAAAAATACCAAATCTAAAAAAGTCTCTAACGAGACTTTTTTTTTGCTTAATCAATTATAATTTAAGAAAGAATTAAAACATTTTTCACTTTAAAAAAATTAACTTTACCGGCTATTAAATAACAATTTAAATTACAGTAATTTTACATAAATTATTAAAAAATTTGACACCTATACTATGAGTATCATAAATTCAGTCCTTAAAATTTTTGTTGGAGATAAAAACAAAAGAGATTTGGCATTACTAGAGCCAATTGTAGCCAAAGTTAATGCTTTTGAAAAAGAAATTTTAAATTTAACAAACGACCAGCTAAGAGAAAAGACTGCTTATTTTAAGCAAAAAATATCAGATTCAACGCTTGAATTTACTTCAAAAATTAATGAATTAAAGACGGAATTAACCGACGCAAACATTGACCGAAAAGAGGAAATTTATGCTGAAATTGACAGTTTGGAAGATGATTTATACAACACTTCTGAAAAAACATTAAATGAAATTATGCCCGAAGCATTTGCCGTTGTGAAAGAAACAGCCAAACGCTTTAACAATAATGACACAATCACAGTTACCGCAACGCCATTTGACCGTGAACTATCTGCAACTCGCGACAATATTGTGCTTGAAAACGATAAAGCTATATGGTCAAATAAATGGGATGCCCAAGGAAAAGAAGTGACTTGGGACATGGTACATTACGACGTTCAACTTATTGGTGGATCGGTTTTACATCAGGGAAAAATTGCCGAAATGATGACAGGTGAAGGAAAAACATTGGTTTCTACATTGCCTGTTTACTTAAATGCGCTTACCGGGAAAGGCGTGCATTTAGTAACTGTAAATGATTATTTGGCAAAACGTGATGCCGCTTGGATGGGGCCAATTTTTGAATTCCACGGTTTAAGGGTTGATTGTATTGACCACCACGAACCAAATTCAGACGCGCGTAGAAAAGCCTACAATGCCGATATTACTTACGGCACAAATAACGAATTTGGTTTCGATTATTTACGCGATAATATGGCGCATTCACCAAATGATTTGGTGCAACGCCCACCCAATTTTGCGATTGTGGATGAGGTCGATTCTGTTTTAATTGATGATGCACGTACGCCTTTAATTATTTCTGGTGCCACTGCAAATGCTGACCGCCACGAATTTAATGAGTTAAAACCAAGTGTTGACAGAATAGTCTCAATCCAAAGGAATTATTTAACCGCCGTTTTGGCCGAAGCCAAAAAATTGATAACTGAAGGCGACACCAAAGAAGGCGGCTTTTTATTGCTGCGCGTTTATAGAGGTTTGCCAAAAAGCAAAGCCTTAATCAAATTTTTAAGCCAGGAAGGCAACAAACTGCTCTTGCAAAAAACGGAGAATCATTATATGCAAGACAACAATCGTGAAATGCCCAAAATTGACGAAGAGTTGTATTTTGTGATTGATGAAAAAAACAATTCTATTGAGCTAACGGATAAAGGAATTACCTATTTATCAGGTGATGACGGTGATGAAAACTTCTTCATTTTACCCGATTTAAGTACTGAAATTGCCAAATTAGAAAATGAAAATAACGTTCCTGAAGTTTTACTGGAGAAAAAAGAGGAACTATATAGAGATTACAGCATAAAAAGCGAACGCATTCATACTATGAATCAATTGCTAAAAGCATACACCTTATTTGAAAAAGATATTGAGTATGTAATTATGGAAGACAAAATTAAAATTGTTGATGAGCAAACCGGCCGTATTATGGAAGGTCGCCGTTATTCAGACGGATTGCATCAGGCTATTGAAGCAAAAGAAAATGTAAAAATTGAAGCTGCCACACAAACTTATGCCACAGTTACGCTTCAAAATTACTTTAGAATGTACCGAAAACTTGCCGGTATGACTGGAACTGCGGTTACGGAAGCAGGTGAATTCTGGGAAATTTACAAGTTGGATGTTATTGAAGTTCCGAGCAACAGAAAATTAATTCGTGATGACCGCGAAGATTTGGTTTTTAAAACCAAACGTGAAAAATACAATGCCGTTATTGAAGAAATTGAAAATTTGGTGAATTTGGGCCGGCCGGTTTTGGTGGGAACAACTTCCGTAGAAATTTCCGAATTGCTAAGCCGAATGTTAACCATCAGAAAAATAAAACACAATGTATTAAACGCCAAACTGCACAAAAGGGAAGCGGACATTGTTGCCGAAGCAGGAAATTCAGGCGTTGTGACTATTGCAACGAATATGGCTGGGCGTGGAACGGATATAAAACTGTCTGATGAAGTTAAAAAAGCGGGCGGTTTGGCCATTGTGGGTACAGAACGCCACGATTCTCGTCGTGTCGACCGCCAGTTACGAGGTAGAGCCGGCCGTCAGGGAGATCCGGGATCTTCACAATTTTATGTGTCGTTGGAAGATAATTTAATGCGCTTGTTTGGTTCTGAACGCATCGCTAAAATGATGGACAGGATGGGACTTCAGGAAGGTGAAGTTATCCAACATTCTATGATTTCAAAATCCATTGAACGTGCGCAACGAAAAGTGGAAGAAAACAACTTTGGCGTTCGTAAAAGATTGTTGGAATATGATGATGTTATGAATTCCCAAAGAGAAGTTGTTTACAAACGCCGTCGCCACGCGCTTTACGGAGACCGTTTGCAGGTAGATATCGTAAATATGATTTATGATACGTGTAACTTGCTAATTAGAGAAAATAAACCCGCAAATGATTATCAGAATTTCGAATTTGAATTGATACGTTTTTCTTCCACCACAGCTCCTTTTAACGAAGAAGAATTTAAATCGAGTACGGAACAAGAACTTACAGATCAACTTTTTAATGTGGTTTACAAACATTATAAAGAAAAATTGGAAAGAAATGCAAAAGCTGCTTTTCCGGTTATTAAAGATGTATATGAAAATCACGGTGAGAAATACGAACGTATTGTAGTTCCTTTTACCGATGGCACAAAAGAATTAAAAGTGGTTACCAATTTAAAAGATGCTTATGAATCTGGCGGAAAAGAGTTGGTAACGGATTTCGAAAAAAATATAACGCTTGCGATTATTGATGATACTTGGAAAGATCATTTACGCCAAATGGATGAGTTGAAACAATCGGTTCAAAATGCCACTTATGAGCAAAAAGATCCGCTATTGATATACAAATTTGAATCATTTGAACTGTTTAACGGAATGCTTGATACCGTAAATAAAGAAGTTTTATCGTTTTTATTTAAAGGTGAATTGCCTTCCCAAGATGCAACTCGCGTTTTGCCTGCAAGAGAACAAAAGCGAGAAAAAGTTCAATTGAGCAAGGAAGAATATGGAGGAACATCTACAAGTTCACAAAACAATCAAGTTCAACAGCCAAAAATAGTGGAAACTATTGTGCGCACGGAGCGAAAAATTGGGCGAAATGAACAAGTGACCATTAAACACGTAATGTCCGGCGAAAACAAATCGGTAAAATACAAACAGGCAATTCCTTTAATTCAAAAAGGAGATTGGGTTTTGGTAGAGTAATCTTAAAGTCTCAAGAATAAAAAAAGCTGTTTGAAATAAATTTCAAACAGCTTTTTTATTGGACAATGTTTCTTTATTCTTTTTAACTTTAATCAACAAGTGAAATTCCATTTAAATCGGTGGTCAGCACGTCGCTCATATAATTCAAATAAGGCCTCATTGCCACAAAAGAAGTTACAACTTCGGCTAAAAAGTTTGGCGCTAAAACTTCTTCATCAGTAAATTCTCGCGTCACAATAAATTGTTTTAGCCTTAATAAATCAATATTTGGGTGATTTTTATCAAATCCTCTTGGAGCCGACTTTACGGCGTCGCCCTTTAATTTTCCGAAATGTTTTTTAAAATCAGGCGTGTTTATAATGGCGCGAATTTCATTGGCATCCATTTCAAATTCTTTTCTGATGCGCGCCAAATCTTCTTTATTCGGTTCCCAAAATCCACCGGCCAAAAAACTTTCACCCGGACAAATATGCAGATAGTATCCGCCACGTAATTTGTTCGTTGCCCGCGTAAATTGTCCGCCAAAATGCGATTTAAAAGGCAGTTTATCTTTTGAAAATCGCACATCCCTATAAATTCTGAATACTTTTACGTTTTCAATAAGGTCAGATGCTTTTAAATGTTCCATAACCGAATTGTAAAAACTTTTAATTTTTTTTTGTTCAGCATCAAACACAGTTTTATTTTCATTAAACCATTCCCGGTTGTTATTGGCTTTCAGCAATTTTAAAAAATCCAAGGTCGATTTTGAAATTGATTTCATCTGTTTATATTTTATTTTTTATTGGTACAGCTTGCTGCCTGCCTGCCGGCAGGTAGGTTCGCTAAGAATCATTTCTGTGTGTATCAAAACTTGTTATGCTCGTTTCATTATTATTTTAGTATTGAGATTTGAGAATTAAAAAATTGGCTAATTATTTTAAAAAATCATAAACCGTAAATCGTAAATCGTAAATCTAAAATCATTCATGTCTTTCTTCCAAAACCTTCACAATATCCTTCAAGGTAAAACCTTTTGCCTGCAACAGAATTAAATAATGAAAAAGCAAATCGGCACTTTCGTTTGTGAACAAATCGTCGTTGTCATCTTTTGCCTCAATCACAACTTCAACAGCTTCTTCGCCCACTTTTTGGGCAATTTTATTGATTCCTTTTTCAAACAAAGAAGCTACATAACTTTTTTCTGAATTGCCGGCTTCCCTCCTGCTTTTGATCACTGTTTCCAATTCAGATAAAAACCCAAACGACTGATTATTGGTTTCTCCCCAGCAAGTATCCGTTCCTTTATGGCAGGTTGGCCCAACCGGATATACATGAATTAACAGTGTATCTTCATCACAATCGTTTTGTATGGAAACCACGTTTAAAAAATTCCCGCTTTCCTCACCTTTTGTCCACAACCTGTTTTTGCTTCTGCTGAAAAAAGTTACTTTATTGGTTTCAACCGTTTTGTCATAAGCTTCCTGATTCATATAACCCAACATCAATACATTTTTTGTGTAATGGTCTTGAATGATTGCAGGCACCAATTGATTGCTATTTTTATTAAAATCTATAGTCATTTTTATACTTTTTTTTTTAGTTTTTAGAAAAATCGTTAAATAAAAATCTGAAATATTAACAACACTTTGTGCAGCCCTTTTTAACTTCGTGCAACTTTGTGTGAAAATTGTAACACAAAGTTGCACAAAGATTCACAGAGAAAAATTAATCATAAATCTTTTCAGGTTTATTTTTATGACAACCTAACTTCAATTCCATTTTCTTTTAATTTATTTTTTAAATCCATAATTTCAATTTCCTTAAAATGAAATACGCTTGCAGCCAAAGCTGCATCTGCTTTTCCAATAGTAAAAGCATCTACAAAATGCTGCATATTTCCTGCGCCGCCAGAAGCAATAATCGGAATATTCACTAAACTTCCCAACTTGGCCAACGTTTCATTTGCAAATCCGTTTTTTGTGCCGTCGTGGTCCATCGAAGTAAACAAAATTTCACCGGCGCCACGTTGTTCCACTTCTTTTGCCCAATCGAATAATTTAATTTTTGTAGGCACTTTTCCGCCTATCAAATGCACCATCCAATCTCCGTCAATTTGTTTTGCATCTATGGCAACAACAATGCACTGACTTCCAAATTTTGCCGCCAATTCATTGATTAAAGGCGGATTTTTAACTGCGGAAGAATTGATGGAAACCTTATCAGCACCCGAATTTAACAGCAATTCCACATCTTCAACTGAAGAAATTCCGCCACCCACCGTAAATGGAATGTTGATGGTTGCCGCCACTTTTAATACCAACTCCGCCAAAGTTTTTCGTTTTTCCGCCGTTGCTGAAATATCCAAAAAAACCAACTCATCAGCGCCGGCTTCTGAATATATTTTTGCCAATTCCACCGGATCTCCGGCATCACGCAAATCTACGAAATTAACGCCTTTTACCGTTCTTCCGTTTTTAATATCCAAACAAGGGATGATTCTTTTTGTTAACATCTTCAAAAGTTTAAAGTTTAAAGTTTAAAGTTTAAAGTTGTCTTGAGAAAAATGACTATTTAAAATTGAACAATTAACTTTTTGTTAAATATATTTTTTTATTATTGTGAATCGGTCACTGAGTGGAGCCGAAGTGACGATTAATGATTCAAAATATAATTCTCAATATCTTTCATACTGATTTTGTGTTCATAAATCGCCTTTCCAATAATGGTGCCTTCACAACCCATTTCAGCCAATTTAGGCAATTCTGAGAAAGTTGAAATTCCTCCAGAAGCTATGAGTTTTAAGCCATTTGCTTCTGATATCTTCTCGACTGCGCCTGCCTGCCGGACAGGCTGGCTCGAAGTGACGGAACATTGATCAATAATTTTCTTATACAACTCAAAACTCGGACCTTCCAACATTCCGTCTTTGGCAATATCGGTACAAATTACGTACTGAATTCCTTTGCTTTGGTAATTCTGGATAAAAGGAATCAAATCTTCATCGGAATCTTCTAACCAGCCGGAAACTGCTACTTTTTCATTATTGGCATCAGCGCCCAAAATAATTTTATCCGAACCGTAATCGGCAATCCATTTTTCGAAAATTTCTCTGTTTTTTACGGCGATACTTCCTCCGGTTATTTGGTTTGCGCCACTTTCAAAAGCAATTTTCAAATCGGCATCCGATTTCAAACCGCCCCCAAAATCGATTTTTAATTTGGTTTTTGAAGCAATTTGTTCCAATATTTTGTGATTCACAATCCTGCTCGATTTTGCACCATCCAAATCTACCAAATGCAGGTATTTAATTCCGTGCGCTTCAAACATTTTAGCCACTTCAAGCGGATTTTCATTATAAATAATCTTGGTATTGTAATCGCCTTTCGACAATCGGACACATTTTCCTCCTATAATATCTATTGCGGGAATTATTCTCATTGTAAATTGTTTATTCGTTTAGTTGTGTAATCGTTTAGTTGATAAAAAACGTCATTGCGAAGCAAATTTTTCATTTGCTGTGGCAATCTCACCTTTTTGAGTTAAATAAATGTGAGACCCTAAAACAAGTTCCGGGTGACGAAAATTATTTATAATTCCAAAAAATTTTTCAAAATTTGTTCACCAATATCTCCACTTTTTTCTGGGTGAAATTGTGTTCCATAGAAATTATCATTTTCCAAGGCTGATGAATAATCCAGTTCATAATTGGTTGTGGCAATCGTTTCCGCACAAAGAGGAGCATAAAAACTATGCACCAAATACATATATTCATTCTCGGCAATTCCTTTAAACAGTGGTGATTTCAAATTGTAAATTTGGTTCCAGCCAATTTGTGGAACTTTTACCACATTGCTGAATTTCACTACATCCACGTCAAAAATTCCCAAGCCTTTTGTGTTGCCTTCTTCGCAATAATTGCACATCAATTGCATTCCCAAACAAATTCCCAAAACAGGCTGTTTTAAGGTTGGAATAACGACGTCCAACTTAGTGGATTTCAATTTTTCCATCGCGCTGCTTGCCTCGCCTACTCCTGGAAAAATCACTTTATCCGCCGCTCTGATTTCTTCAATATCGTCGCTTAAAACCGCTTCATAACCCAAACGCTGAATCGCAAATTTTATGGATTGAATATTCCCCGCGCCGTAATTTATTATGACTATTTTAAGCCCCCCAGCCCCCGAAGGGGGAGCTGATACCGTTTCTGTTATATTTTGGCTCATTAATTTTATTATTTGACATTTAACTTTTTAAAGCCCGTTGCGCCAGCCGGATCGTTCGCTAAAAACAGCTACCAGTTGTTTTCTTTACGCTCCGTTCCCCCTTCGGGGCAATGTCATTAAGTTAAGGATATTTGTCATTCCGCCAAAGGAGGAATAACATCAAATTAGCTAACAATTATGAGATTCCTCGTAC
>PHDE01000145.1:8939-12870 GCA_002842505.1 Bacteroidetes bacterium HGW-Bacteroidetes-3
AACATTCCTTTTGTACTTGGCAAAATCATTTTTTCCGGATCTCTTTTCACGGCCACTTTTATGGCTTTTGCAAACGCTTTAAAAATGGCTTCAATTTTGTGATGTTCATTGGTGCCTTCGGCTTTTATATTGATATTGGCTTTTGCGCCATCAGAAAAAGATTTAAAAAAATGATAAAACATTTCTGTTGGCATTTTCCCCACCATTTCTCTTTTGAATTCTGTTTCCCAAACCAGCCAGTTTCTGCCACCAAAATCAATCGCCACTTGTGCCAAACAATCGTCCATTGGCAAACAAAATCCGTAACGCTCAATCCCCAATTTGTTCCCTATCGCTTTCGCAAAAACTTCTCCCAACGCAATCGCCGTATCTTCAATGGTGTGATGTTCGTCCACTTCCAAATCGCCTTTTACGGCAATTTCCAAATCCATTTGTCCGTGACGCGCTATTTGGTCCAGCATATGGTCAAAAAAGGCAATTCCGGTTTCAATGTTGCTTTTGCCTGTTCCGTCCAAATTAAGGTTGATGAAAATATCCGTTTCATTCGTTTTTCTTTCAATGGAAGCAGAACGATCCGCAAGTTTCAAGAATTCATAAATTGTTTTCCAATCGGTAGTTTTCAACACAATCACAGCATCCAATTCGGCAGTCTTTGAAGAAATCTCCCTACTTCCCAAATTTTCATCATTGTTGATAAAAATCGCCTTTGCGCCCAAATTTTTAGCCAATTCAACATCCGTTATCCGATCGCCAATCACAAAAGAATTTTCCATATCATAATCCACATTGTTGATATATTTTGTCAGCAAACCCGTTGCAGGCTTGCGCGTTGGCGCATTTTCGTGCGGAAAAGTTTTGTCTATAAGGATTTCTTTAAAAACAACGCCTTCATTTTCAAACGCTTTCATCACCAAATGATGCACCGGCCAAAAATTAACTTCCGGATGTGAATCTGTTCCCAAACCATCCTGATTGGTCACCATCACCAATTCAAAATCCAATTCTGCAGCAATTTTTCCCAAGTATTGAAATACTTTCGGATAAAATTCCAATTTCTCAAAACTGTCTAATTGATAATCGCTTGGTTCCAAAACCATCGTGCCGTCACGGTCTATAAACAATACTTTTTGCTTCATTTTACAATTCGTTTAATGCTTTAATCAATTTTATATTTTCGCTTGTGGTGCCAACAGTCAACCGCAACGTGTTTTCGCACAAAGGTTGCGTTGTTCTGTTTCTGATCACAATTCCTTTATTAAGAAGTTGCTCATATCTTTTGCTGGCATCATCGACTTTTATCAGTATAAAATTGGCGTCTGTTGGGTAAATTTCTTCCACAAATGCAACCGATTTTAATTTTTGAATCAATTTTTCCCGTTGCTCCAAAATTTTATCAACTTCTTTTTGCACTTTATTTTTGGTTAAAATGCGTCTTAACGCTCTTTGTTGGGTCAATTCGTTCACGTTATATGGCGGTTTAATTTTGTTTAAAACCGCAATTATTTCTAAGGAAGCATAACAAATTCCCAACCGTATTCCTGCCATTCCGTAGGCTTTGGACAAAGTTTGGGTAATGATTAAATTAGGAAATTCATCCAATCTTTGCAACCAGCTTATTTCCGAAGAAAAATCGATATACGCTTCGTCGATAACCACCAAACCCGGAAATGATTTCAGCAAAATTTCAACACTTTCGTTGGAAAATGAATTGCCGGTCGGATTATTTGGCGAGCACAAAAACAATATTTTTGAATACCTGTCCGCAACATTTAAAATTTCCTTCACATTTGGCTGAAATTTATCCGTCAACAACACTTCCCTTTCTTCAACATTATTGATGTTTGCCAGCACTTTATACATTCCGTAAGTTGGCGGCAATGTAATCACATTGTCTGTTTTTGGCTCACAAAAAGCCCTATAAATCAAATCCAGCACTTCATCGCTGCCATTTCCCAGTAAAATTTGACTTAGCGGAATTTCCTTTAATTTAGACAATGCGGTTTTTACGGCAATTTGTTGTGGATCGGGATAACGGTTTACGCCATTTTCGAACGGATTTTCATTGGCGTCCAAAAAAACCATATTTGCGGTAAACTCTTTAAATTCGTCACGTGCCGAAGAATAAGGTTTTAGCGCCTTTATATTTTCACGAATCAGTTTTTCAATTTCAAACATACTTACTTTATTAAACTTTTTAAACGCAGGGTAACTGCATTTTTGTGAGCTGTCAAACCTTCTGCTTCCGCCATAATTTCTATGGTTTTTCCAATATTTTGAATTCCTTTTTCTGAAATTTTCTGAAAAGTTACCGATTTCAAAAAAGAATCCAAATTTACGCCCGAATACGCTTTTGAATAACCGTTGGTGGGCAAAGTATGATTGGTCCCCGAAGCATAGTCACCGGCGCTTTCTGGTGTATAATTCCCAATAAAAACAGAACCTGCATTTTCAATATTTTCAATATAATATTCGTTATTGTTTGTGCAAACAATAAAGTGTTCCGGGCCGTATTCATTGATCATTTCCATCGCAATTTCTTTGGTTTCCACAAAAATTAACTTTGAATTTTCAATCGCTTTTGCGGCTATTTTTTTACGGGATAATGGTAAAAGCTGACTTTCAATTTGCTTTTCTACATCATTTAGCATTTCTATGGAAGTCGAAACCAAAATCACTTGGCTGTCGGTTCCGTGTTCGGCCTGGCTCAACAAATCGGAGGCCACAAAACTTGCGTTTGCCGTGTCATCGGCAACAACCAACAATTCGCTCGGACCGGCTGGCATATCAATCGCCACACCGTATTTGGTGGACAATTGTTTGGCAACAGTGACATATTGATTTCCCGGACCGAATATTTTATAAACCTTCGGAATGGTTTCCGTGCCAAATGTGAGTCCGGCAATAGCCTGAATTCCGCCCACTTTTAAAATTTTGGTGATGCCGCAAAGTTGTGCCGTATAAAGAATGGCAGCATTTATTTCTCCTTTTTTATTCGGCGGCGAGCACAAAACAAGCTCTTTGCAACCTGCAATTTGCGCCGGAACCGCCAACATCAACACCGAAGAAAACAACGGCGCAGTGCCGCCGGGAATGTACAATCCAATTTTCTGAATCGGTCTTTTTTCTTGCCAACATTCAACGCCTTCAACGGTTTCCACAAAAACTTTATCGGTTTTTTGCGCCAAATGAAATTTTTCAATCGCTGTTTTTGCCTGTTGAATCGCTTCTTTCAGTTCATCGGACAAAGCGTTTTCCGCTGCAGAAATTTCTTTGGCCGAAACACACAATTCATCTAACGAAACACCGTCAAATATTGCGGTATAGCGTTTTATGCCATCGTCACCATTTCTTTTGACATCATCAAAAATAGAAGTCACCGTATTTTCAACAGCTTCAATGGTTTGTGTTGGTCTTTTTAAAATGGTTTCCCAATCCTTTTTTGGCGGATTTATAATTTTTTTCATTTTTTTTAAAATTTTGTAATCGTTTAATCCTATCCCCAGCCTCCCGCACAAAAAACGGGACAAGCTTTTCCTAAGGAAAGGGAGTTTGATTGGATGTTGTATAATAATTAATCTTTTTAAAGAACTTTTGTACGGTCAGGTCGCGACCTGACCCCACTTTTAACTTTTAATATTTAACTTTTAATAGAAAATAGTTTTTTCCCCAACCCTAAAGGGCAATGTCATTAAGTTAAGACTTTGACGCCCATATTTTTGTCATTCCGAGCTACGAGGAATCTCATTATGCTATGCTATTTGATGTGATTCCTCCTTTGTCGGAATGACAAATATTTTCTTAACTTAATGACATTGCCCTAAAGGGAGAACTATTTTCACAAGTTCCCGACAAATAATTTTTTTAATCATTTTTCCTAATGCACTTTTAGCTATGAACTTTTAACTTTTAACTTTTAACTTTGAGCTTTGAG
>PHDE01000146.1 GCA_002842505.1 Bacteroidetes bacterium HGW-Bacteroidetes-3
CTTTTGAATATCGTGATCCGGCTTATTGGTTTTTTCAGGTAAACGCCAATTATTTGACCAACAATTATCTGGATATTTCTCCCTTGTTGCGAACAAATAATTTTTATGTGGATTCCGACGGCGTGCCTTTTTTGGATGATGAAACCGGCGTGCAGGTTACCCAGGAACAAGTTGACAATTTGTTGAAACAGGAAAAATTTGATCCCACTTTTTTGGTGAATGCCGTTGGCGGGAAATCGTGGAAAATTGATCAGTATTATCTCGGTTTTTTTATGGGTATCAACAATATTTTGGGAGAATTGTTTAAAACAGGCGGATTTGAGCAATCGCGGAAATCCAATTATCCCGAATTGAAAGAAGACAAACATCTGGAAAAACCCATTTTCGGACCAAAATATTGGTACGGCGGAAAAACCTCGTATTATTTGAATTTATATGTAAGATTTTAAAAATTATCGCTATGAACTTTTATAAAAACTTAAGAATTTCACTTATTTCGATTGTTGTGACAATCACCTTTTCAACCTGCGTAAAAGATGGGGATTTTGAAACGCCCAAGGTTGATTGCACCGAACCGCAACTTACCGCAACCACAAGCATTCAGCAGGTAAAGGAAATGTACACTTTTGGCGGCGTAAAAATTATTGAAAACGATATTATTTTAGAAGGTTATGTGGTTTCCAGCGATAAATCTGGGAATATTTACAAATCTATTTCCATTCAGGATAAACCCGAGAATCCGACTGCTGCCATTAAAATTTCCATCAACCAAACCAATATTTACACCAAATACAATGTTGGTCGAAAAATTTACGTGAAATTAAAAGGTTTGGCAGTTGGTTACAGTTTTGGAAGCGTGCAAATTGGCGTGGCAACCGGCGATGGTTTGGAAGGTATTTTGGGATCGGAACTCGACAAATATATTTTACGTTCCTGTGAAGTTGCGGCAATAATTCCAAAAAAAGTCGCCATTTCAGCATTGAATAAAAGTATGCTGGAAATGCTCATAGAAATTGAAAATGTGCAATTTAAATCTGGAGATTTGGGGAAAGCCTACGGAAATCCCAATAACACCACAACGGTAAATCGCGTGCTGGAAAGTACCGATAATTCCTGTAATTTTTTTAATGAAGTTATTTTAAGAAATAGCGGTTTTGCCAGTTTTAAAAACAATATGCTTCCTGAGGGAAAAGGAAGTGTTGTGGCTATTTTCAGCAATTATTATGATGATTTTCAATTGTATTTGCGCGATACGGACGATGTAAAATTAACGGAAACCCGCTGCGATTTTTCCGATTCTTTTCTGCCAAATATTACTTTAGCGGCAATCAGGCAAATGTACAAGGGAAATATGGTTGAATTTGGCATCAACAACAATTATGTGGTGGAAGGTTTCGTAATTTCAAGTGATGAACACGGAAGTTTTGAGAAAAAATTGGTGATTCAGGATGCGGTTGAAAATGCAACCGCAGGCATTCAAATTTTAATCGGCAAAACCGCCAATTTTGAACAATATAATATTGGCGACAAGGTTTTTGTGAAACTGAACAAACTGTATATGAATAAAAAAGACGGTATTTTAACCATCGGTTTTCCAAAAGGAACTGCAATTACCGAAATTGAAGAATCCCAAATAGGCGATTTCATTTACAACACTGGCGAAAATTTCACCTTAATCCCAAGGGAAATTTCAATTTCCGAAGTGTTAAATCCCACTTTTGAAAATACTTTGGTAAAAGTAAAAAACGTACAATTAACCCAAAATGAATTGGGTTCGGCATTCACGTATTTTAGCGGCACCAACAACGGATTCCGCACCTTGGAAACCTGCAATATAGCTACAAGACTATCGGTTTTCACCAACGGCAAAGCCACCTTTTCCAACGAATTATTTCCGCAGGGAAAAGGAAATATCACTGGCGTTTTAAGCAATGTGCTAGAATTGAGAACCGCTTTGGACGTTCAGTTTTCTGAAACCTACGAAGCTTGTGAGGTTTTTGTGCCTAAAATAATGATTACCGAAGTTGCCGACCCAAAAGGCACTAATCCCCCGCGTTTTGTGGAATTGTATAATGCAGGAAATAGTGAAGTAAATTTAACGGGCTGGAAACTTAATAAATATTTAAACGGAGCCACCTCTGTTTCCGGAACGCCGTTGGCATTGACAGGAATCGTAATTATTCCTCCTGGCGGTTTCGCCATTATTGCCGGTACCAATTACGAAATAGTGTTTGATGATATTCCGGATATTGAAACAACATACATTAAAGGAAACGGCAATGACGTGTATGAATTGGTGGACAATACTGGCGCACGAATTGATGTTTTTGGCGTTGTGGGCCAAGACGGAACTGGCTCGAATTGGGAATATTTAGACGGCAGGGCGGTTAGAAAATCAACGATTTTAATACCAAATCCAATATTTACCATAAGTGAATGGACGATTTATTCAGCGGCTTCAAACAGTTTAATCACAAATCCGAGTTCGCCGCAAAATGCGCCTGCTGATTTTAATCCGAGAGTTCGGTAATGCGTTTATTCTTTTGATGAAATATATTTTAATGAAGATAGTGCGGATTTTCAAATAGGGGTGTTCAGAAGAAATTAAATAACATGCAAATAATGAATTTCAGTAAAAATTAATGGCATTTAACATTAAAAGAAAGTAATGACAGCTATTTATATGACTGCTTTGAAAATCATATTATTCTGTACTCATTCTGTACCCATTGAATAAAAAAAGGCTTCCAATTTCTTGAAAGCCCTGTGTTTACTAGTAGCGGGGACTGGACTCGAACCAGCGACCTTCGGGTTATGAGCTTCAACTTTATCAATACAATTTTTATTTAAATTATTCAAAATCAATTATTTAGAAAATATTAATATTCATTGACATCAATTGAATTCATTTAAAATCAAATTATTCTGTACCTATTCTGTACCCCTTTTTTTGAATTTTTTAATTATCTTTATCTAAATTATCAATAATAATTCTATGGCAGCAATAAAAATTGTTAGGCGCAAAAATAAGCAACGGAAAGATGGTACCGCACCCTTGGCATTAAGAATCAGTAAAGATTATAAAACCAACTATTGCTTTACTGGGCAATATATTTTGGAAAAAGATTGGGATGAGGAACATGGAAAAGTTAAACGAACACATCCAAATTCACAAAAGATCAATAATTATTTAATGAAGAAATTGACTGAAGCCAATGATATATCCTTTGAGGCTAATGATAGAATTTCCAGTAAAGGAATGAAAAAGAAGATTGTGGGTCCAGGTGGTCAGAAATCGTTTTTCTTAGTTGCTGCGGAACGCATAGAAACTAAATACAATCGCGGAACTTTCTCTGTTACAAAGGCAGAACTGTCAATCCTACATAATATAGAGGAGTTCATTAACTTGAAAAGCTCTATGAACAAATCAGAAGTAGCCATTGGCATAAAGAAACGCAGAAAAGAACGTATAAGTAAAGGGAGAAAGCATGAATTTTCCATTATGGATACTATAGCGTACTTTAAGAAAAATAAAAAACTTAATTTCCAAGATATAGATGAGACTTTCATTAAAAAGTATAAAACATTTTGTGTTGTATTTCTTGAACATAAAACACGAACAATAACAAATCAACTTATCTTTATCCGTACCCTTTTCAATATTGCCATAAAAGAAGGTATCATTGATATTAAGTATTATCCTTTTGCCAATGAAAAAGAAAAAATTCGCATTGGTTCTGGCCATAAAATTGGATTGTCCGTAGAGGAAATAGGACGTATTGAAGCCTTGGATTTAGAAAAATGGTCTTCTATTTGGCATACGCATAATGTATGGCTTGTCGCATTCTATTTTGCAGGCATACGCATTTCAGACATCGTCCAATTAAAATGGTCTAATTTTAAGGATAATCGTTTGTTATACGTAATGAATAAGAATGAAAAACCCTTAAGTTTAAAAATTCCGGATAAAGCAGCTGTTATTTTAAAGATTTATGAGAAGTACAGTAAACAAAACAACGGCTATGTATTTCCATTCTTGCAAAATGCTGACTCCAAAAATGCAGAAGACATTTTTATTAAAACAAGAAACGCCACAAAGTTCTTCAATAAATACTTAAAGTTTATTGCTATAAAATGCGGCATCGAAAAAAACCTGTCAAACCATATTGCAAGACATAGTTTTGGCAATATTGCGGGTGACAGGATACATCCTTTAATGTTGCAGAAACTATATCGCCACAGTGATTTAAAGACAACTTTAAATTATCAGGCAAATTTTATTCATAGAGATGCCGACGATGCTTTAGATAGCGTCCTTAATTTTTAGAGATCAACTAAAGATTTATAACATCTCTTATTTTGAAAACCAGTTCATCTTTATCTTAAAACCCCGCCAAATGATGTATTGGACGATTATAATAAAAATTTAATGAAATATAATCTTCGAAGCAACACTATGCTAAAATTTAAACAGGAAGTTGAGTGCGGATATGAATATTCTTTGGAATTAATTAAATCTTAAAGCAACATTATTCACATTCATTTTAATAGGACTCAAAGTCAGGTTAGTTTTGTATCTAATTCCTATATAAGACTTCAAAATAATAAATATCAATAATTTGCATATTTTATAAACCACCAAATTATTTATAAAAACAAATCTACGGTTTAACCGTAATAATGTTTCCTAAAGTAAGAATACTTTTAAAGAGTTTTAATAACTGACTATAGTAAGGTGGTATATTCTTCCAAAAAATACAGATATGTTATTGTAGACTCACAATTGGATGCAATAAATGATTTGCAGCAACTACTGGGTGAGTATACCAATTATGTCTGCGTAGGAGTTGCTAGAAACAAAGATGAAGCAATAAATATAATTCTGGACCAATTACCTCATTTGGTGTTTTTCGACACAGAATTAGTTGATGGTATTGTAAAAAAATCATCCTTCTGTATAATACCTGAAGTTTATCAGCTTTTGCATAGTTTACCAAAGTTCATTGCAATGAGCTCGTCAACATTACATTCATATGAGGCTATTAAAAGTGGAGTTTTTGATTATATTCTAAAACCACTTAATTATTATGATTTGAAAAAAGCTTTATTACGTTTTGAAAATATACAACCAGATATATCTTCAATATGTATAAAATCATTTACTGAATTTAAGTTTTTACAGGTAAATGATATTGTTTACTTAAAAGCGGATAATAATACAACTGATTTTTTTTTAAAAGATGGTTCAATGGTAACCTCCTACAAAACATTAAAAAACTTTGAAACGGAACTTCCAAACATTTTTGCACGTATTCATAAGAGTTATATGGTAAATATCAACTACATCAATAAAATTCACTTCAGTAAATTTCACTGTTCACTTAAATACACTAAAACTTTAATACCCTTCTCGAAATCACTAAAATCCAAAATGACGGAAATTAAAGATTTATGGATGAATGGAACTTTTGAAGGATTTGAGCAACAGATAAATCTGATATAATATAATCTACATAAAAATCCATACACCATTCAAATTAACCTTTTCACTTATCCCATAATAACATTTACAAAACACCCTATTAATTAGTATCCCACTACAAGTCTTCTAGGTATTTTTGGCTTGTACAAATCGATTAATCAATCATTTCGATCGAACAAACAAAGCTTAGTTGAATCAGAATAGAGAAGTAAATCCAGATAGGGATACTAGACTACATCTCAATTCTACAAGTATCAATGCATTCCCAAATTGATGCTCTCATGTTTTTCCAATGTGTTTTAGCAACCAACTTAATTGTTGGCAGGGGAAGACTATTGTCTAATTTCTAAAAAATAAATAATGAAATCAATAAAAATTTTTGCAGCCATTATACTTTTCACACCAATATTTTTATCATGTTCAAACTCTGAAACAGACGAAGAATTACAAATATTGATTAACAATCAGGAAAATTTTCAGAGTGATACTGGTACTGATCCATTGCCTCCAATACCCCCAAAAGATCCTAAAAATGGGGGGTAATTTAAAAAGATTAAAGAAACCTTGTTGTTGTAGACAAGGTTTTTAAATTACTCAATTCTTTTTAATATTTTAAGTTTTTATTACTGAGATTTAATTAAATTTATGCTATTTTGCAATAAAATAGATAAACTGATGTTCAGAAGAACTTTGTCACTAATTTTTATCACACCAATAATAATTAGTTGTATCAGTGATTCTACTTTAGCTTTTCAAAAAAACAAATCAATTGAAAATGTTGAGAACCTTTTTGAAACATCTAGGAACAATTCTTTGCCGGACTCTATTAGAAAAAAATCTTTAGTTGAAGCTAATAAGAATATTGAAAAGCTTGACAATGATTCTTTAAAAATTCGTTTATATGTAGAAAGTGCATATAACAATTTGATTTTAGGAAATTTAGATGATTTCAGAACAATCAATCACAGGATATTACAAATACCCTCATTAAATAAAGATACCATAATTTGGGCAAGAGTTAATTCTAATTTGGGTTATTATTACCGTATCAAATACACTAATGATAGTTCTTTTTATTATTATAATAAAGCTTTAAAATATTACCACTTATTTGGGAGTTTAACTGATGAAGCTGAAATGAGGTATAATTTAGCTGCAATTCAGTCAAATGAAAAGGATTATATTAGTAGTGAAATAAATACAATTAAAGCAATTTCAATTTTAAAAAACAGAAAAGAATATTATGCCCTTTTTCTTTGTTACAACAATTTAGCATTCATCGCAAATCAATTAAAGGATTTTGAAAAATCCATTAAATATAGAAAAGAGGGGCTAGAATTTCTCTCTAGATTAAATAATGTTGAAAAACTAGAGCTAACTGCCCTAAATGGTATCGGAATCACTTATCAAAATAAACAAGATTATGCTAAATCAATTGAATATTTTAATAATGCATTAGCTACCAAGGATATTCAAAGTCTTTATCCTGATATTTACGCAGTTTTAATTGATAATTTGGCATATTCTAAATTTAAGAACGAAGATGATTCCGATTTACCAAATCTATTTTACGTGTCTCTAAAAGTTCGTGATAGTTTACAGATAATTGACGGCATTATATCTAGTAATCTTCATTTAACAGAATATTTCTTATCAAAAGGTGATAGTTTAATTGCATTGCAATACTGTATTGCAGCAAAGGATTTAGCGAAATCTTCAAATAATAACATAGATTTATTACAATCTTATCTATTACTTTCAAAACTTGAACCTGCCGAGAAAGGCAAAGAATACCTCCTTAAGCATATTCAACTAACCGACAGCCTCCAACAAAAAGAACGTGTCATTCGTGAAAAATTCACAAGAATTGCCTATGAGACTGATGAGATAACTCAAGAAAAGGAAGTGGAAACAAAAAAGAAATGGTGGGTCATATTATTTTCAGGAATTGGGACAAGCTTTGGCATATTGTTATTCATTAATATGAAACAAAGTTCTAAAAATAAAGAACTTCTTTTTAATCAAAAACAAGAAGAATCTAACATTGAGATTTACAATCTTATGCTTTCTCAACAGGAAATGTTTCAGAAAGGAAGTGAAAACGAAAAAAAACGCATCTCCGAAGAATTACATGATGGTATTTTAGGACGTTTATTTGGAACAAGGCTTAGTTTGGATAGTTTAAATGAAGGCAAAACAAAAGCTGATATTAAGGAACGTGAAGAATATATTGAGGAATTACAGCTTATCGAGGAAGATGTTAGGACAATAGCGCACAACCTTAAAGCAAGCATTTTTAATTCAGAAACCAATTTTATTAAATTAGTTGAACAATTAGTGGCAGAGCAAAGCAAAACAGGTAAATTTGAATGTGAACCAAATTTTAACAACCTAACAAATTGGGAAGGTATCTCAAATAATATCAAAATTAATTGTTATAGAATATTACAGGAGTCTATTCAAAACATCAATAAATATGCAAGTGCAAGTAAGGTGCAAATTGATTTCAAAAAAGTGGACAATTATATATTGATGAGTATTCATGATAATGGCGTTGGGTTTAGCATTAAAAAGCAAAATAAAGGGATAGGCATAAAGAATATGCGTTCTAGGGCAGAAGCTATAAACAGTAAGATTGAGTTTAATTCAAGTGAAGGAAGCGGAACTCAAATTACAATGACTATTCCGCTATAAAAACCTTAAATCAGTTTTGAGATGAAAAAAGAGCTAAACATTTTAATTATTGATGACCATCATTCAATTATAGAAGGTTATAAAAATGTTTTATCAAAGAATAAAGATTACAAACTTCGAATTCTTAAGGCTAATTCTTGTGACCAAGCAATTCAAGCTGTAAACAATGCAAAACATACCGACCCTTTTGATGTGGTATTTATAGATATTCAATTGCCGGCTTCTGAAGATGGAACCATAACCTCGGGTGAAGATATTGCACTACTAATTAAAAAGGAATTTCCCCAAACAAAAGTTATAATCTCTACAATGTTTGACAACCCGCATTATTTACATAATATTTTGAAAACCATACCTCATAATGGGATATTAATAAAAAGTGACAGTACGGCTAAAATAATTTTAAAAGCTTTCGAAACCATTTTACAAGGAAACTCCTTTTACAGTAAAACTGTACAAAAATTAATAAATAAAATTATTGTAACCGATGAACATCTTGATGAGTATAATAAAAAAATCATCTATTACTTATCACAAGGTGTAAAAACCAAAAATCTTACACAACACATACCATTATCATTAAGCGCCATAGAAAAACGAAAAAATCACATCAAGCAGCTATTTAATGTTATTGGCGACGATGAACAATTGTTAAGTGAGGCAAAAAAAAGAGGGTTCATTT
>PHDE01000147.1 GCA_002842505.1 Bacteroidetes bacterium HGW-Bacteroidetes-3
TATGTTTCCGCTCAACAATTGTACGCATTCAATTGGCGTTAATTTCAGCGATTTGGTGATTTCCGACTTGTTTTTATCGTCGGTTGTAATCGTTATTTCCGAAGTTTCAAAGTTTTCTTTTTCCGCAATAATTTTATAGCTTTCCTTGCAATTAACGTTAAATTTATAGTTTGAACCTTTGCTGATGGTTTGTTTTTCGACCAATTTATTGTTTTGAAACAAGGAAACGAAAACTTTTTCCAAGGGTTGCTCGTTAGATTCATTTAAGGTTAAAATGGTAATGGTTTGTAAACATTTTTCCTTAAACGCATAAATGTCAACATCCCCTTTGCCTCCATCACGATCTGAAGTAAAATAACCCGAATTTGAAGCATTGTCAATAACAAAAGCAAAATCATCATATTTACTGTTAAAAGGTGACGGTAAACTTACCGCTTGTTCAAAATTGCCGTTCTTAAATTCACTTTTAAAAATATCCAATCCACCAAGACCTTTATGGCCGTTTGAAGAAAAATAAAGTGTGTTATTTTGGTCTGTATAAGGAAATAATTCGGACAGTTTTGTGTTCACGCTAGCGCCTAAATTTTTTGGTGCGCCATAATTTCCTTGATTATTAATCTCCACAACATAAATATCAGTTTCACCAAAACCGCCCGGCATATCTGAAACAAAATAGAGTTTTTTCCCGTCTTTACTCACTCTCGGACTTCTAACAGAATATTCCTTGCTGTTAAAAGGCACCGGGGTTACATTTGAAAGTTCAAATTTCTCATTGATGGAAGCTTTAAACATGTATAATGTTTTCCATTTTGCGGAATCTTTCGATTTTAGCGCGCTGTAAAAGTTATTCCACGTAAAATAAATGGTTTTAAAATCGGGCGTAAAAGCAATATCAGATTCAAAAAACTTATTATTTATTTCTTTTGAAAACTTGTCTGTTTGGATAATGTCTCCATTTTCGGCAATTAATCCGTGGTATAACTCTAAAGAAAGTTGGCGGTTGTTTGTTCGCCTGCCGCTATTGTCCTTTTTGGAGGAGGCAAATATTACGGAATTATTGCCCGAATATGTAACCCCCAATTCGGCGAATTTGGAGTTTATCGAGGTGTTCAAAATTTCATATTCAACTTCTTGGGAATATAAATTATTAAAAAGCAACATCAATAATAGGGGTAAAATCTTTTTCATAATAGATTTGTGCTACTTCTTCTTAGAAATTTTTTCAAAAACCCAAGCGGGTCCAATCAATAAAAATTGTAAATCTTTAAAAAATGAAGGTTTTTTCCCTTCCAGCTTATGTCCGTAAAACTGTCCGATCCAAGCGATTATAAAAATGGCTAATGAACTGTAAAATAGCGGACTTACCAATGACAAAAAATAATTGCCCACCAAACATAAAATTGAAAAAGTGAGCATTCTGACAAATGTTGAAAACGACAATCTGATGTAAAAAATGAGCAATAAAATTAAAACAGGCGTTGCCCAATTTTCCAAAAACGGATTGTTGATCTGTAAATTGCCGGAAATAACCGTTGAAGGAATACTCATTAACATACCAACAATGCTAAAGAAAATAGCAGGAACGCAAATAAAATGAATAGTTTGATTGGTTTTATTTTGATGACTTTCTGCATATTCATCAAACCAATGATTTAAAGTTTTCATATTATTGATTGTTATTAAAATAGACTGTTTTATGACGGCAATTTATTCTTTTTTTTCCAATTTTTTTAATTGTCGTTTTGCCCTTTCATTTCCTGAATCAAGTGTCAACGACTTTTTATAATTTTCAATGGACTGAACAGTGTCTCCACTTTTCATATAAGCTTCCGCCAAGCTATCATAAACATTTGAACTATTGGGATACAACGCCATATTTATCTTAAAAATTGCTTTTGCAGTTTCAAAATTCTTCTCTCGTAACTCCTTATATCCTAGCGAATTTAAATAATTTTCATCAATGCTTCCATCTAAAGAATCTTTTTTCTTGATGGCCATATAACCTTCCAGCGCTTTGTCAAATTCATTGTTAGCCAAATATTCACTCGGCACTTTTTCGCCTTCATTCAATTTAATGAAATTATAAACAATAGGTTTGTTTTCCTCTTTTGGAACCAACACAATATATTGGTGTTGGTCAGTAGGGTTTGTTAAAGACTGAATTTTTTCATTCATTTCCTTTACAAAAAAAGTGGAATCATTCACTTTTAAAGGTTTAATTCTTTTGGCTCCTCGCCATTCAATAAACAAGTCATTTTCTTCAAAATAAATTTGGATCACCTCATCTGAGTTGTACAAATACCTGCCCGTCGCCTTTTTTATAAATTCTGGATTGTTTGGATTATTTGAACAACCACTAAAAATTACAGCCGCTAAAAAAAGAAATAAATATTTGATTTTCATTATGATAATTTCAAATTAAAAGCCATTTAACATATTTAGTTGAGAAATATAGTCCAAAAATACTAAAAAAAATCAGGATGTAAATCGATGATTTTTTGGCAATTTTTGTGATAAATATTGAACATTTCGCAATAAACTTTATTAAGACTTATTATATATTAACTGATATTGAATTTAATGTAACATAAGTTTCAAAAAATTGAATTAAATTTAAAAATCAAATAAAAAATATATGGCAAAATTAATTTTTCGTCTACTCTTGTCGTTTCTTGTCTTTGTAGGTGTTTTTATTTTAATACAACGCTCCTTAACACCCGATTCTTTTGGTAAAAACGGACATTATAGAGCCAACTCATTAAATGACAATAAAATGAGAACTTCCTATTTTAAGGGTGAAAAAAGCTGTACCGAATGTCATCAAGACGTATTTGATTTAAAAGAAACTGATGTCCATTCTGGAGTCCGCTGTGAAAGTTGTCACCCTCCCCAAATAGATGCGGCTACAGATTGTAAAGTGAAGCCTCCTATTATTAAAGGAACCATTGAATTTTGTGCACAATGCCACGCCACCAATCCGGGACGCCTAAAAAAAGGCGTGCCTCAATTAGATTTTAAGGAGCACTATGAAAACCAAAACTGTATTGAATGCCATAATCCACACGCGCCATGGGAACTGAAAGAATAGAAAATAAAAGAAGAAAGTTTTTCCAAACCTCTGCAACATTGCTTGGCGGAACATTATTGTATTCGCTTATAAAGCCTTTTGAAGCATTGGGCCAAGATAAAGTGGAAGAACCAAAAATAGCAAAAGCCGATCTTCCATTGTGGGGAATGGGCGTTGATTTACAAAAATGTGTAGGTTGCGGAAAATGTGCTGAAGCCTGCAAAATAGAAAATAAGGTGCCTAAAGAACCTTTTTATTTTAGGACTTGGGTGGAGCAATATACCGTTAAAAATGATGGTTCAGTTAAAATAGAATCTCCTAATGGCGGCATTGGCGGATTAAAACAATCGGTTCCTGATGAAGATATTTTTAAATCTTTTATGGTGCCTAAATTATGTAACCATTGCACAAAAGCACCTTGTGTTCAGGCCTGTCCTGTTGGCGCAACATTTATAAGTCCGGAAGGTGTTGTTTTGGTAGACGAAACGTATTGCATTGGCTGCAGTTATTGCATCCAGGCTTGTCCTTATGGAGCCCGATTTATGAATCCAATTACAAAAGTGGCCGATAAATGCACTTTCTGTTACCACAGAATTAGTGAAGGATTACAACCTGCTTGCGTTGAAGTTTGCCCGACCAACGCACGGATATTCGGCAATTTAAGGGATAAAGAAAGTGATTTGGTTGCGTTTCTGCAAAAAAATCCAACACAAGTTTTAAAACCTCATTTAAATACCCATTCAAGAGTATTTTATAACGGATTAAGTTCAGAAGTTAAATAATTATGGAAGAGCATTACAGACATTTATACGAAGCGCTATCCCAAGTGGATGGTTATATTTATCCAAATGAAATAGATTTACATTGGGGTTTAATGATCGTTTTATATCCTTACATCACAGGATTGGTTGCCGGTGCTTTTATCTTGGCTTCTTTGGAGCGCGTTTTTAACGTAAAAGTTTTAAAACCCACTTACGGATTGGCTTTATTGACAGCGTTGGCATTTTTATTGGTCGCCACACTGCCTTTGGTAAGCCATTTGCAACATCCTTTAAGAGCTTACGAAATTTTAATGACACCCAATCCAACTTCGGCCATGGCTATTTTCGGGTTTGTTTATTTGTGGTATTTGATGGTGGTATTATTGCTGGAAATTTGGTTTGATTATCGTCTGGATTTTGTGCTTTGGTCCAAAAAAAGTACCGGATTCAAAAAATATTTCTATAAAATAATCACATTAGGAATTAATGATACAGACGAAAAATCGGCCAAACTTGATGATAGATTGGGGTATTTTATTACCGTATTGGGAATACCTTCCGCATTTTTATTGCACGGTTATGTCGGATTTATTTTTGGTTCCATAAAAGCCAATCCCTGGTGGTCAACAGTATTAATGCCTGTAATATTTCTTTTTTCGGCCATGGTTTCGGGAATTGCTTTGGTGATGGTGATTTATATGGTGGTGAGTTGGTTCAGAAAAGTAAAAATTGATATGCCGTGTTTAGATACGATTGCAAAATACCTGTTTTATATTTTAATTATAGACTTTACGTTGGAATCGCTAGATCAAATTCACCGTATTTATGAGGCGGAGGAATCGTTTGACATTATTAAAGTATTGGTGAGCGGAAAGTTAAATATCACTTTATTTTTAATGCAAATATTGCTCGGGACTATTATTCCCCTCTTAATTATTGGAACATTCCAAATCTACAAACCTTCCGAAAAAATTAGGAAGGCGGCTTACTTTTTCGTAGGCATTATTGTATTGATAGGAATTTTCTTTATGCGTTGGAATGTGGTTATCGGCGGACAATTATTTTCAAAAAGTTTAAGCGGGTTCACCTCTTTTAAAGCAGTATATTCAGGAATGGAAGGTTATTTGATGGCTGCCGTTTGGTTGATACTTCCTTTATTTATTTTAACTTTTTTATTATGGTTGATGCCTCCTTGGAAAAAAGTGACTACGCATGAATGATGAAAAGAGAAAAAAGAAAAAAGTTTGGAGAGTCCGAAGAAGACGGAAGACGGAAGTTGAAAAAGGCAATAGAAACCGGTCATCCCTAATCAGGGAAGTTCATGATGAATAAAATAAAGAAGCTGTTTAAAAAGAATTCATTTTTTAACCGCAAGGAACGCTAGGTTTTTCGCAAGGAACGCAAAGTGCTGATTTTAAAAATTTAACTCTTTGCGGGCATTGCGCCTTCATTGCGAGTTTTGCGGTTAAGAAGACTATTTGGACAGCTTTTTTTGTTTTTTATCTTTAGGAAATTTTCATTAATTCCACATCAAAAATCAGCGTGGCATCTGGAGGAATAACGCCACCGGCACCGCGACTTCCATAAGCCAATTCAGAAGGGATCACAAAACGGGCCTTATCGCCCACTTTCAATAATTGAATTCCTTCATCCCAGCCAGAAATCACTTGTCCGACCCCTAATTCAAAATCGATTGGCTGTTTGCGCGGATAAGAGGAATCAAAAACAGTTCCGTCCAATAACTGGCCTTTATAATGTACAGAAACCACACTTCCTTTGGTGGCTTTTTTGCCAGAACCTTCCTGTAAAATTTTGTAACGCAAACCGCTTGGCGTTTCATCGTAACCGGCGGCAATTTTATCCATTTGGGCGGCCATTGCTTTTTTTGCTTCAGCTTCCCTTTTTTCGCGTGAACCTTCAAAAGTTCTGAAAGCTTCTACCGCATTGAATTTTTCGGCAGCTTCGCCAACCCTAATTATTTCAAGAGATTCTAAAATGTCATTTTGCTTAATTGTATCCACAACTTCTTGTCCGTCAACAACTTTACCAAAAACGGTGTGTTTATTGTCTAACCAAGGCGTGGCAACGTGCGTGATAAAAAACTGACTTCCGTTTGAGGCTGGACCTGAATTTGCCATAGATAAAATTCCGGGCGCATTGTGTTTTAACGCTGGATGAAATTCATCTTCAAAACTGTAACCAGGCGAACCGGTTCCAGTTCCTAAAGGACAGCCGCCCTGAATCATAAAATCAGGAATTACCCTGTGAAATTTCAATCCGTTATAATAAGGAGTTCCTTGCGGTTTTGAGTTGTTTTCTAAATTTCCTTCAGCCAAAGCAACAAAGTTACCCACTGTTCCCGGTGTTTTCTCAAATTCTAAACTTACCAGTATTTCACCTTTTGAGGTGTTAAATTTTGCGTATAATCCGTTATCCATTTTTCTTAATTTTTTAAAGAAGCAAAGATACATGCTTTCATTTGAAATGAAAAGTTTAAAATTATTTATTCAATTCACCAAGAATTAAAAAAAAAAAATCCACCAAAAAGCGGATTTTTATCTATTTACAAATGAATTATTGCCTTAAACTTCAGCCTTAAGAATCGCTTTATTTGAAGTCGATTGTTCCATTTTATGGGCATCACTTGTCAATCCGCAGCCTTTTTTGGAAGCTTTGCATGAACTAAACATTAGCACTAAAAACATAATTCCTATGGAAAATAAAGCTATTTTTTTCATATTCTGACTGATATTAATATTTTAAAAACGTTGAAATATACTAATTATTTTATGAAATTAATTTGTTTAACGTGTAAACAATCAACTCTTCAACTGGTTTGTATGGATCTTCACTAAAAGTGCCGTTGGCCCTGTTGGCGATAATGGCGTTCATGGAACAGGCTTCGTGCCCCAATAATTTAGCCAAACCATAAATTGCCGATGTTTCCATTTCAAGGTTCGTCACTTTATAGCCGTCAAATTCAAAATTGTCGATTTTACTGTTTAATGAAGGGTCTTGAATTGCCAAACGAAGCACGCGCCCTTGCGGCCCATAAAACCCGCCGGCGGTTGCGGTAACTCCCACAAAAACTTTATCGCTTTTTAGTTTTTGTATCAATAATTCACTGCCTTTTACCAAATAAGGCCGCGATTTTCTCGGACTCCAATTGGTGTGTTTTATAAAAGCATCTTCCATTTCGGCTTCTAAAATATGCTCGCAATCGTAAGAATGCAGCAACCCGTCAAAACCCAGACCGTATTTTGCCAACACAAAACTGTCCACAGGAATATCGCTTTGCAAAGAACCGGAAGTCCCAATTCTAACAATATTTAATTTGGTGTGCGTTGTTTTTGCCGTTCTGGATTTTAGGTCGATATTCACCAATGCGTCCAATTCATTCATCACAATATCAATATTGTCTGGGCCAATTCCTGTTGATATCACTGAAAATCTTGTTCCTTTATAAGTGCCGGTAATGGTTCTGAATTCCCTTTTTTGGGTTTCAAACTCGATAGATTCAAAATGAGTGGCTATTTTTGGCACCCTATTTTGGTCGCCCACAAAAATAATATTTGTTGCAATGTTTTCGGGTTTTAAATTTAAGTGATACACACTTCCATCTGGATTCAAAATTAATTCTGATGCTGCTATTTTATTCATAATTTATCCGCCTACGCGTTTTATATTGTATCCTTCTTTTTTAAGGATTTCCATTATTTTATCTCTATAATTTCCTTGTATGATAATTTCATTGTCTTTTACGCTTCCGCCAACGCCGCATTTAGTTTTAAGCAGTTTTCCCAAATTTTTCAATTCCTCTTCAACAGCCACAAAACCTGTGATAACGGTTACGGTTTTTCCTCCTCTTCCTTTATTGGAAAATTTGGCTTCCAGAAACTGCTTTTTAGGCGGCAACAAATCTGGTTCTTCCGCTTTTTCAAATTCGAAGTTATCATTGGTGGAAAAAACAAATCCGCCTAAATCTTCTAAACTGTTTAATTTTTTTTTACCCATTGTCAATTCAAAAAAAATAAAGGCTAAATTAAGGAAACATTATTTATTATTGGCCTTTTTCCAGGCAAATAGCAAGGCTGCCAAAAGTTCAAAAACGAGTCCGATAGCCATCACCAAATTCGCTTGCGACCAATTAAAAAACTTTGAAACAGCTCCCACCAAAAGCAGAAACAACCCAAATGAAAAAAAGGAAACTACTTTATTTGTCATCATTTCAACAAGCCTAACTCTCTTAAACGTTCATTTAAAAATTCTCCTGCGGTAATGTCATCATAAACTTTCGGACGAGTTTCATTAATACATTCCGGCAAACAATTCAGTTTCATTTCACTGATTGGATGCGTAAAAAAAGGAATGGAATAACGTGGTTTTTCCCAATCTTCACGCGGCGGATTCACCACGCGGTGAATGGTTGAACGCAATTTGTTGTTGGTCAATCGCTCCAACATATCGCCAACATTCACCACCAATTGTTCCGGTAAAGAAGTTACGGGAATCCATTTCCCTTTTTTATTTTGCACTTCTAAACCCGAAGCAGAAGCACCCATTAAAAGGGTAATTAAATTGATATCGCCGTGCGCAGCAGCTCGCACTGCTCCTTTTGGTTCACCAATAATTGGCGGATAATAAATCGGGCGTAGAATACTGTTGCCGTTAATCACGTATTTATCGAAATACATTTCATCTAAACCTATATACAAGGCCAAAGCGCGCAGCACATAAATAGCGGTTTTCTCCAGCATTTTATAGGATTCCATTCCAACCATATTGAAATTAGGAATTTCTTTTACAATAACGTTTTTTGGATATTCCGCTTTCAATTTATCGTTGTTCGTCACTTCTTGTCCAAAATGCCAAAATTCTTTTAAATCGCCTTGCTTTTTGCCTTTCGCGCTTTCTTTTCCGAAGGAAGTGTAACCTCTTTGTCCGCCAACGCCTTCAATTTCATAAGATTGCTTAATTTCATCCGGCAAATCGAAAAAGTTTTTTACTTCTTCATATAAATTTTTGGTA
>PHDE01000267.1 GCA_002842505.1 Bacteroidetes bacterium HGW-Bacteroidetes-3
ATTGCAGCTCTTTTACAAGCCTTTGGGCAGTGCGTAGGCTCGTGTGGGCTTGGAAATCTGCTGCAATGTGGGTTGGGGTTTCTTTGATTTCTTTTTTGCGGGGGGAAAGAAAAAAACAAAATAAATTCCATCAAATTTCCACCAACCAACCTATCAAAAGAGCTAAATTCCACATTCCAATTTGCTGTCAATTTGCACGTAACTGTCTGCCGTGCGGTTTTTTTACACTTGCAGCCAACGTTTGGCGCTAAAACTAGGTGGGCTTTCGCGTCAATTGGCCAGCGAGTGTTAGTTTATTTTTTTATTTTTATGTTTGTCACGTGGACTAGGCCCACTTAGTTTTAGCGTTTGTTGTAGCACGTTTTAATTTAAATTTGCATTAATATTATAAAATTTATAAAGTCAGAACATGTTTTGTAGAACTCTTTTCTATTAATTCTTACACATTCTATTATTTCAAGGATTTTATCCTCACTCAATTCTTTTTTAGAGTCAATTTGGTAATTAACCAATTCAGGAGAAAGTCCTAATTTTATAGTTAATTCAATCTGTTTACCATTTTCAATTTCAAATTCCAAATTGAAATCATCATAAGTAAATGATCTTATTTCAAGTCTATATTTTCCATTTTCTATTCGATGCTCAAGTTGTCCTTCATTTCCTGTGATTATTAAACCTGTGCGATTGGGAAGTTCCATTGGGGTTTCTATTGTAAAATCTCTTGAAGAGTTAGAATATGCGTGTGATGTGGCATTTGAGTTTGATGATGCCATTATTATAGAACCTTTTATCAGTGGGGTTAAGAGTACAATTTAGCAGGAACGAAAATCAACGGAGAGTTTGTCTTTTCAATGATTGAAGAGCCACAAAAAGTGGAGTTTTTGGATTTTGACAAAAAGTATTTGGATTTTGCACGAACCAGCGGTGCGGTTGAAGCGTTACTATCAGCTGAGATTCAAGAAAAAATCAAAGACTCATTTAAAAAGTTGTATAACACACTGTTTGAAGGTTCCCTCATCCGATGTGATTTTTTTGTGGTTGATAATGAAGTATATATCAATGAAATCAATTCCATTCCT
>PHDE01000268.1 GCA_002842505.1 Bacteroidetes bacterium HGW-Bacteroidetes-3
ACAATGATAAACAGTGAAATATTTATTTTGCTCGAACTTTCGCGCAACTCGAAACGAAAATCCGATCTCAGGTGGATGTCGTCCATTGGGAATAATGGAAAATCGTATTCTTTGGGTCCAGTTTTCTGTTTTAAAGCACTCTTATCCCACAAAGCTGTTAACTTTTTGGCAACCAATTCGGGAGATGCACCTTTCTTAAGTTTAAAGTAATTGTAAGCCCAAACATATTTATAGTTGGGTAATTCTTCAAAAACATTTTGTGAGTTGCCCTTTTGCGATAAAAGCAATTCGTATTTAAAATGTGTTTTTGGATGGGTATTTTTTACAATTCCACGAACTTCATAATCGCCAATATTATTTCTATATTGGTCAGCTTCAAATTTGATGATTTGCCCTACGGGATTTATGTTTCCATAGTGTTTACGGGCAAAATCTTCTGAAATAAAAACGGTATTTGGCTTCTCCAATTCCAATGAGTTGCCTTCTTTGGCTTTAACTTCAAACATTTCAATAAAAGCCTCATCAACCCACAAAATATCGTTCTGCTGAAACGAATTGTCACCGATTTTTATGGTTCCAACAGGGCTATGTATAAACTGTGTCGCCAGTTCAACCTCAGGAATTTCCGATGAAAAGGAATAAACAATACCCATGCTTCGTGCCTCTTTGCTGGGATTACCCTTGGGAGCCGAGCAGACACGGTAAATATTTTCGTGTCCCACAATATGCTTGTCGAAACTTTTTTCGTTTGAAACATGGATAAATAAAACAAGAAAGGACGTAATGCCAATTACTAAACCAAAGACATTAATTAGCAAGAAAGTTTTGTCTTTTAAAAGTCGGCGAATGGTTATTTTTAAGTTGTACATAGCTTAATGTGTTTTTATATTTTAGATTGTTGCATCTACCGGATTCACCCCTAAATCCCCTAAAGGGGACTTCTGCCTCGGTGCTTATTTGTTGCTATCGTTCATTTATAATTGTATTTAAATGCTCAAATCTCCAAATCTGGTAGTTCGCTGCCCACCCCCTTTAGGGGGTTGGGGGGTGATTGGTGGCTTCATCACTCTCAA
>PHDE01000148.1 GCA_002842505.1 Bacteroidetes bacterium HGW-Bacteroidetes-3
GTTCACTTTAAGGAAACCGCCGTACACGTAAGTACATACGGTGGTGTGAGAGGACGACAAAGTTAAACGTACTGCTTAACTTTGTCTCCTACTTTAATTTAAGGGGTTTTGTTATAGATTTTTTACTTTTGGAAACAAAATATTGTTTTCTAAATGAATATGTTGGTATAAATCATTGGTGAATTCTTCCAATTTAAAGTAAAGTGCTTTAAAGGTATTGCAAGCCCATTCCGGAGGTGTGAAATCAGAACTCAATTCCTGTATTTTTTTAACCAAAGAGCCAACTCCCTCATGTTCATCCTCTGTCAGTGAGAGGGTTTTTTCGTCAAATTGAAAATTGTAATCTGCTTCTTTGGCTTTGATGGCCGGAAATAAGATGCCTTCTTCCTTAGCCATGTGAGAAGTAAATTCTTTTGAAACTTGTGAAAATAATTTTGCAATTTCAATAGTCTTTGGTTCATGTTGTCCGTGAACATTGGCAACCTTATCTGCAAATTCACTAATAATGCCTAGATTTTGTCTTACGTAAGTGTGGTGAACGTACACAATATAATCTGCCAAAAATTCTGCGCTCCAATCTTTAAAATTTAAATTTGGAACATCGTTTTTCGGTTTGTTATTTAGTAAATCATTGATTACATCATCAACATTTATATTCGCTTTTTTGCAAGCGTTTTCTACTGTTTTTCCGCCACCGCAACAAAAATCTAATTTATATTTTTTAAAAACAGAAGCAGTGCTGATGTCATTGGTTACAATTTCTGCAATTGTTTTGTTTTTTAATTCGGACATGGTATTTAATTTTTTACAAAGATAGGAAATTTTTTATTAAGAGATAAATAAGTCTTTTATTGATTTATCCACAAGCAATCAATTTCATCTGTTAATATATGAAGCAGTAAACCGATGGCGATAATTCTTGTTTTATTATAAAAAAGTGCCCCAAAATAAATGGCAATAGCAAAGTAGGAGTGGAGTATGTGAAAATTAATGCTGCATCTTGTCGGACTAAAAATGGGCGTTGACAGCAAATGGTCCAAATCTACCAACATGGTTAAAATAAAGAGTATCCAAACTTTTTTCCAGTTTTCTTTAAAGAAATAAAAAGCGATTGCACCCGGAAGTAAAAAGTGCATTCCGTAATGGATTATAAATCGGGTAATTTCCAAAACTAAAAAGTGATTTTTTGTGTTTCCAGATAATTCAGCGCATTTGGGCCTTCCATAAAAAGTAAATCCAGAATGCTTAAATTTGGAATAAATCCGTGATTTTCAGAAAAGACCTGGATATAGCGATCTAGTTTGTAAGTTGTTTTTGGCTTGTCTTCGGCCAAAAATCTTAAATCCAATAGCTTAGGTTCTTTTTCATATTCCGTTGTTTTTTTTGTCGGAATTTCAAACTGCAGCGCATCCATCATAATTTCGTGCGCCAAAAAATTCAAGTCCAACAAGAAATGGATTTTTTTTTCAAAAACGGGCAATAAATCTTCAATGTAAAATTCGTAAAAAGGAGAGGAGCTGTAAGCTGTTTGCAAGGTTTTTAATTGTTGCTTGTGCCAATCATCTTTATAATCAATTTTTACTTCCTTCGTTTTTTGCTTCATTTCTTTGGAATGCTGCACAGGAACATTTAATAGTTTTTTTCCTTGTGCGGTGTAAATATAGCACCTGTTTCTATAAGTTTGCTTTTGAAAATTATCTTCTGTTTCAAAAATAATTTCATCAGCATTTGCAATTGCAACATATTGAAGAATTGGTGAAAAAAAGGTTGGCTGCAATAAAATCATAAATTTACTCGGCTTTTTTGCGCTTTCTAAAAAAGCTAAAAGCATACCATAAACCAAGAGCACCTAAGAAATAATAAAGGTATGAAACTGGTTTTCCGCTTCCGTGAACCGTGGTGAAAACACGTTCCCATCTAATTTTATTGGCAATTCCTTCCCCATTAGTATCCCAGCTAAACCAAATAAATACGGGTTTTCCCACAACATGGTCAAACGGCACATAACCCCAATAACGGGCATCTTCAGAATTATGCCTGTTATCGCCCATCATCCAATAATAATCTTGCTTAAAGGTATAAGTAGTAGCTAGTTTTCCGTTGATAAAAATTTCGTCCCTATTGGTTGTTAAATTATTGTTTTCGTACACTTCAATAATTCTTTTGTAAAATGGCAATGATTTGGCATTTAATTCCACTGTTTTTCCTGCTTCCGGAATGTAAATTGGTCCGTAATTGTCTATTGACCAAGCATATTGTTCATTATGCGGAAATATACCTGATTCATAATGGCCTTTAGGCGAAATTTGTTTTGTGACGCTTTTAACTAGTGGGTTTGCTCTGAGTTTTCCGGCATTTTCATCAGTCAGGTTCAGCATGTAGTAATCTCCGTAAAAACCGCCTTCGGTAACGTTGAATCTTTTTAAAAATGCGGCAGAAAGCTGCTGTCCGTCAGTTATAACTTTATGCATGTATTGCGGAAGGGCTCTGTCAGGAAGGACTGTTCTTTCACCGTTTATATAAACATAGCCTTCTTTTATTTCCAATGAATCTCCCGGAATACCAACACAACGTTTTACATAATTCGATTTCTTGTCAATGGGCTTGTCTATATGAATATTGGAATGATCCCTAAAAAAGCGAACGGTATCAACAGGCCAGTTAAAAACAACAATTTCATTTCGTTTAATTTTTTCAAAACCCGGCAACCTGAAATATGGCAAATGTGGAACTTTTAAATAAGATTTTGCTTTTATTAATGGCAGTGAGTCATGAACCATTGGCGCAGCAATAACGGTCATTGGTGTTCTGGCACCATAATGAAATTTACTCACAAATAAGAAATCGCCAACCAATAAAGATTTTTCTAATGAGGAAGTTGGTATGGTGTAAGGCTGCATAAAATAAGTGTGCACCAAAGTTGCGGCAACAATGGCAAACACAATGGAGCTAACCCATTCACCAACTTCGGTCCTTGATTTTAAACTTCTGTCTTCTACATAATTAACATCAGCAATATAATTTAAATAATAAATGTAAAAACCAAGCGTTAAAACCGCCAAAACTGAATCAATGGTTTTGTATTTTCCAAAACTTCTAACGGTTTCAACCCATATTACAGGGAACATCAATAAATTAATGATAGGAATAAACAACAAAATAATCCACCAGGTTGGCCTTTTTAATATTTTCATCAGCACAATGGCATTGTAAACAGGAATAATTGCTTCCCACGATTTTCTGCCCGCTTTTACGTATAATTTCCAAGTCCCTGCAAAGTGAATTACTTGAACGATCAAGAAAAATATAAACCATTGTATCATTGTCATAATTAATAATTTTTAATGTTATTTAAGTCCTAAAACGTCTTTCATGGTAAAAACACCTGTTTTTCCCACCAACCATTCCGCAGCGATTACAGCGCCCAAAGCAAAACCGTCCCTGCTGTGTGCGGTGTGTTTAATTTCTAGGGTATCCACAGCCGATTTATATGCTACGGTGTGTGTTCCCGGAACTTCATCAATGCGCTTGGCAATGATTGGTATTTCGGTTTCCTTATTTGTTACACCTAAAGTCCAACTTTCTTTGTCGGAGTTTTCAATAATGCCTTCAGCCAATGTAATTGCCGTGCCGCTTGGCGCATCCAATTTTTTTGTATGGTGAATTTCTTCTATTGAAGCGCTATATTGTTCTAAATGATGCATCATTTTTGCCAAATAGGCATTTAATTCAAAAAAAATATTTACGCCCAAACTAAAATTTGAAGCATAAATAAATGCCCCATTTTTTTGTTTGCAAAGTGCTGTTGCTTCGGGAAATTTATTTAACCAGCCGGTTGTGCCGCTAATTACTGGAACATGGTTGTTTAAACAGGTTGAAATGTTTTTGAAAGCGGCAGCAGGAATGCTGAAATCTATGGCCACATCTGCAGTATTAATGTCGTAATACAGACTATTTTCATCAATTTTTAACACAATTTCATGGCCTCTTTGCAATGCAATTTGTTCGATTGTTTTGCCCATTTTGCCATAACCCAATAAAGCTATTTTCATCTGTTTAAATTTTATTTTTTAGCGGTAATCCCGAAAATTCGGGACTGTTCGCCATTAATCATTCCTTCGTGTATCAAAATTTGTTATGCTCGTTTCATATGTAAGTATTTATTGTTTTTTAAAGGTCATATGTAATTTGCATTTTTTCATTAGTTTTAGTACCATGTCCACGTTATGCTCATTTCATGATTAAAAATTAAAATTAATTGAAGTGCCAACGATTGGTTTGTTGTTGAGGTCGTTGTGAATTATTTGGGGAGAAACCGATAAATTGCTGTCAACGTTAAGTTGCAGCAAATGAGCATTGACACTAGCTTCTACAATTTGTAAAATATACAAACCAACCGTGACAAGAAGCGATAAATCCCTGTCTTTTTTATACGATTTTTGTGCTGAAACCAAAGCGTCTTTTGATAAAAATATATTTCCGTTTAAACCGTCAAATTCATCAGGTTTCTCGTTGATTCTAAATTTGTAGGCTGTTCTGGCTCTTTTGAAGTTATCATTATTTGTGTGATAAAAATAAATGCCCGAACCCATGGCGGCCCAAACAACAGGGATTTTCCAATATTTTTTGTTGAATGCTTGTCCGAGTCCCGGTAAAACAGCAGAATAAAATGCCGCTCTTGCTGGAGAAAGCGGTTTAAATTCATAATCGGCCACAATTATGGTATCTGCAATTTTTGCATTGGCTATTTTTTGTGCATAGCCGCTGAATACCGTAAAAAAGGTAAGGATTATATAAATATGTAACTTCATTTTGGGCACTATTCCAATAATTTTTTAAGTCGGTTAAAATCTTCTTCAGAATGAAACGGAATGCTAATTTTGCCTTTATCTTTTCCCGATAATTTTACGTCAATTTTATGTCCGAAGTAATTGCTGAAAGTCTTTAATCCGTCATTTACATAAGTAGGAAGTTTGGCTTCTTGAACCTTTTTTTTTGGTTTTGCGACAACACCTTCTTTTAAATCTTTAACCAACTGTTCCGTTTGGCGAACAGATAATTTTTGTTCAATTATTTTTTCATAAATGCTTAATTGGTCTTCGGTATTTTCAACATTTATCAATGCTCGGCCGTGTCCCATTGATAAAAATCCGTCACGCATTCCAGTTTGAATGATGGGATCCAATTTTAGCAATCGCAAATAATTGCTGATGGTGGAACGTTTTTTCCCCACTCGTTTGCTCATTTCCTCCTGCGTTAAATCAATTTCATCAATCAATCTTTGGTAGGTAAGCGCAACTTCAATTGGGTCTAAATCTTTTCGTTGTATATTTTCAACCAATGCCATTTCAAGCATTTCCTGGTCATTAGCAAGTCTGATATAGGCAGGAATTGTGGTATTTCCAATTAATTTTGAAGCCCTGAATCTTCTTTCTCCGGAAACCAGTTGAAATTTGTTTCCTTCTAATTTTCTGATGGTTATGGGTTGAATTACGCCCAATGCTTTAATGGAACTTCCCAATTCGCGCAGCGATTCTTCGTTAAAATGACTTCTTGGCTGAAAAGGGTTAACTTCAATTAAATTTAAATCAATTTCAAGGATACTTCCAACAAGTTTGTCCGCGTTTTTGTCGTTAGCGGAAGTAATGTCAGAATTATTTAATAAGGCAGATAATCCTCTTCCCAATGCTTGTTTTTTAATTGCTTTTGCCATCTTTGCTATGCAGTTTTAAAATTTCGTTGGCTAAGTTAATATAATTTACGGCACCTGTGCTTGTTGCGTCATAGGCGATAATGCTTTCGCCATAGCTTGGTGCTTCACTTAAACGAACATTTCTTTGGATTATGGTTTTGAATACCATATTTTGGAAATGTTTTTTAACTTCTTCCACCACCTGGTTTGAAAGCCGTAAACGAGAATCATACATTGTTAATAACAATCCTTCAATATCCAACGTGGTATTGTGTATTTTTTGAACACTTTTTATAGTGTTCAATAATTTTCCCAGACCTTCCAAAGCAAAATATTCACATTGAATGGGAATAATTACAGAATCGGCCGCAACAAGTGAATTTAAGGTAATTAGTCCAAGTGATGGCGCACAATCAATTAGAATATAATCGTAATCATTCTTAATGTCTTTTAGGGCTTCCTTAAGCATATATTCCCTGTTTTGCTTATCAACCAATTCTATTTCAATGGCCACTAAATCTATATGTGCGGGAATAATATCCACATTTGGTGAATTTGAAGCAACAATGGCCTCTTTTGCTGAAATGGAATGTTCCAACAATTGATAGGTTCCAAGTTCAACTTCTTCTATTGAAATGCCAAGCCCCGAGGAAGCATTTGCTTGCGGATCGGCATCAATTAACAACACTTTTTTTTCCAAAATCCCTAAAGCGGCAGCTAAATTAATAGTGGTTGTAGTTTTACCAACACCCCCCTTTTGATTGGCGATTGCAATAATTTTTCCCATAAAAGAATGTCGAATTATTTTAAGCCGTAAAAATACAATTATTTATGGTTTTTGAAAGTTTATATTGTTAACAAAGAGATAAAAAAGAAAACGGGGCTGAAATAATCAACCCCTCTTTGTTTTACTTTTTAACAGGAATATTTTCTAAAATTTCCAGTAAAAATTTCCAGAATTTCTGGGAAGATTTAATATTTGCTTTTTCATCGGGTGAATGTGCGCCTTGGATGGTTGGACCAAATGAGATCATATCCATTTCAGGGTAATTGGCGCCTAAAATACCGCATTCAAGTCCGGCATGACAGGCAACAACGTCTGCTTTCTGTTTAAAAAGCTTTTCATAAGTCTCCGTTAAAATCTTTAAAATTGGAGAGTTAATATTTGGTTTCCAACCAGGATAGGAACCTGATAACGTAACTGTATATCCTGCCATTTCAAAGGTTGCTTTCAAGGCATTTGCCAAATCAAATTTTGACGATTCAACGGAAGATCTTGTTAAACACATGATTTTTACGTTTTCGTCCTTAACAATCACACGGGCAACATTGTTTGAAGTTTCCACCAAATCTTTCATGTCATTGCTCATTCTGTAAACGCCATTATGCGCTGCATAAATTGTGTTGAGCAAGGTGTTTTGGCTGATGGTTGTCATCACTGTTTGCGGTTTTGTCGCTTCAGAAACTTTAATTTCTAAATTTGGGTCAACAGTTGCTTGTTCAGCTTTAATTTCTTTTGAAATTTTGTTTATTTTTTTTATAAAAGCATCTTTTTTGGAGTCGGCAACTGAAATAGTCGCGAAACTCTCTCTAGGAATGGCATTGCGCAAACTGCCGCCGTTAATTTCTGAAATTCTGATAAATTCTTTTGTTTCATATAATAAACGGTTCATAATTTTATTGGCATTTCCCAATCCCTTATGAATGTCCATTCCGGAGTGGCCTCCTTTTAATCCCGTAACTGAAATTGAAAATCCGCCACTGTTTACGGGCACTCCAACCTCATGATAGGTGTTTTCGGCTGTAACATCAATGCCTCCGGCGCATCCAATGTCAATTTCATCATCATCTTCCGTATCCAAATTAAGCAATATTTCGCCATTTAAATAATTGGCCTGCAATCCCATAGCGCCAGTCATTCCTGTTTCTTCGTCAATGGTGAACAATGCTTCTATCGCAGGATGTTTAATGGTTTTTGAAGCCAAAATCCCCATAATTGCGGCTACGCCTATTCCGTTATCGGCTCCAAGCGTTGTGCCTTCGGCACGAACCCAATCACCGTCAACAACCATTTTTATTCCTTCTGTGTCAAAATTAAAATTGGTGTCCGAATTTTTTTGGTGCACCATATCTAGGTGCGATTGCAACACAACGGTTTTGCGATTTTCCATACCTTTTGAAGCAGGTTTTTTAATGATCACATTGCCAACGTGGTCCACTAAAGTTTCCAGATTCAATTTTTTGCCAAAATCAACCACAAATTGTATGACGCGTTCTTCTTTTTTTGAACCTCTGGGTACCGCGTTTAAATCGGCAAAATTGTTCCAAATTTCTATCGGTTCCAGCGTTCTTATGTTTTTATTCATTTTTGTAAGTTTGAGTTTTTATGATATTTCTAAAACGGTTTCATATAAAGGTTTTCTGACTTTTTGCAAGGTGGCCATAATATCGTCCTCAGCCCTAAAACCAACAGGCAACAATAATACGGATTTTAAATTTTGTGAAGGTAAATTTAACAATTCATCAATTTTTTCAGGTACAAATCCTTCCATAGGGCAATTGTCAATTTTTTCAATGGCGCAAACGGTCATTAAATTGCCCAATGCAATATAGGCTTGGTGTTTTGCCGACAATTGCTTCTCTTCCAAAGTTTTGTTTTTGAACATTTCAATTAGTTGACTTCTAAACGTAGAAATTACTTCTTCTGAAGTGCCTCGAACTTCTTTTTCCAAATCAAAATAAGCATTAATATCATCAATTGTGGTATCATTTTCAATGCATAAAACCAATAGGTGAGAAGCATCGGCAACTTGGCGTTGAAAATAGCAATATTTCACTAATTTTTCCTGAAGTTCCTTATTTTCAATAACAATCATTTTTATGGGCTGTAAACCAAATGAGGTTGCCGTTAGGTTAAAAGCTTTTTTTAAGGTTTCAATTTGCTGAATGGATAATTTTTTTGAAGAATCAAATTTTTTTGTGGCATATCTCCATTCTAAGCTATTGATGATGTTCATTTATTTCAATTTTAGGAGGAACAAAAATAATTTAAAAAATACGACATATCGCGCCCCATGG
>PHDE01000149.1 GCA_002842505.1 Bacteroidetes bacterium HGW-Bacteroidetes-3
CCTACAGAACCACAAGAATATATTTCTGCTGCGTTAGCTCCAGCCCAGCAATCTGGGTAAACATAAGAAACGGTTAAAGGTTTATTATTGTCAATTTCAGTAGTTGCGTTGGTAAAACTAACCATTGCAAAAACAAACACCATACTTAAAATTATTTTTTTCATTTTTAGTAAAATTTAAATTAGTTACATGAGCATATTTGCTCACTATTATTTTTTTAATCCGGTGAGGTGGCTTACTTTTGCAGCACTTCCTCTGTTTGTTAAATTAGCTATGTCATAGTTAGTGGTTTTAGGTTAAACATTTTATTAGCGTATTGTGTTCTTAAAATTTTACAAACAGAGGATTTTTTGCTTCGACTCCGCTCAGCAACCGTTTACCTTTTTAATAATAATTTAATTCCTATTTAAACAGGAACTACAATTTAAAATATTGCTGACAGGAAATATTAGCCTATGCAAATTTGAGTAGGTTCTTGTTTTTTGTATTTAAATGTGATTTTTGAAATAATTATAGCAATTGTTTCTTTCATTTTTGTAATTTTTTATGGGAATTAATTCTTTCTCTTGGTGAACTTACAAAAAAAAAAAATGACTTAGCAAAATAAATGGAGTTTTATTTTGAATAAAATACTTGATTAGGTGAGTATTTAGCTTTTATTAGGATAGTTTTTGCAGCACTTCTTTTATATTCGGATATTTAAATTTAAATCCAGTTGCCATAATTTTTTCAGAAGAAACCAGGCTTCCTTCCAACAAAATAACAGCCATTTTTCCCAACAGCAATTTCATCACAAAAGCGGGAATATTTGGCAGCCATAACGGCTTTTTAAGTTTATTGGCAATGATTTTTGTGAGCGATTTATTGGTGATATGTTCTGGCGCAACAGCATTGTAAATTCCTTTAATTTCACTATTTTCAATGGCTTTAGCATACATATTGCATAAATCATCTATGTGAATCCAGGGAATATATTGTTCCCCGCTACCAAGTGCATAGCCAACACCCAATTTTATGGGTTGGCTTAATTTTTCCAAAGCGCCACCTTCTTTGGCAAACACAACACCAGTTCTAAAAATGACGGTTCTTATGTTTAATTTAGTAAATTGGTTTGAGGTTTTTTCCCAAACTTTGCAAATGTCACTGATAAAATCTACTCCAGGAGCGCCATTAAGTTCGCACCTGTCAGGATAATTTCCGCCATAAAATTTCTCAATTCTGAGAATCTCAATACTAAAATCTATTTAACTATTTCGCCCAATCATCAATCCATCCCGACAATGTTTTCACCCATTTGTCATTATCGTTTAAGCAAGGAATCATATTAAATTCGGCACCGCCATTTTCTTTGAAGGAATGTTTTGCTTCCATGCCAATTTCTTCCAAGGTTTCCAAACAATCGGAAACAAAGGCAGGCGTAACCACCGCTAATTTTTTTATGCCATTTTTGGCGAAATTGTCAATAGTTTGGTCGGTATAAGGCTGCAACCAAGGATCTTTTCCCAATCTTGACTGAAATGAATTGCTAAAAGTTCCTTCTTTCAAGTTTAATTTTTCAGCAACATTTTTGGTGGTTTGGTAACATTGATGTCGATAACAAAATTCATGCGCAGCTGATGGCGTATTACAGCAACTGCCGTCGATTTTACAGTGGGAACTTGTAATATCCGATTTTTTGATATGTCTTTCCGGTACGCCATGATAGGAAAAAAGCAGGTGTTCGGGTTGCAGTTTGGTCAATTCACTTTGAATGCTTTCACTTAAAACCTCAATATAATCTGGTTTGTTGTAAAAACCGGGAACCATGGTTAATTTAATATTCGGAAACTGTTTTTTTACAATTTCTTTCGCCAAAACTTCTATGGTTTCTGTGGTTGCCATCGCAAACTGCGGATAAAGCGGAATCAGTAAAATTTCAGTTACGCCTTGATCGGCTAATTTTTGTATGCCGCTTTTCATGGACGGATTTCCATAACGCATCGCCAATTCAACAGGAATATTGGTGTTTTCCTGTACTTTTTTGTGCAATCTTTTAGAAAGCACAATTAAAGGAGAACCTTCATCCCACCATATTTTTTTATAAGCCGCTGCCGATTTTTTTGGCCGGGTATTTAAAATAATGCCTTTCACCAAAAGGGCACGCCACAAATAAGGAATGTCAATCACCCTTTTATCCATTAAAAATTCATCTAAATAATTTCTGACATCTTTGGTTGAAGTACTGTTTGGCGATCCTAAATTTACTAATAATGCTCCTTTCATGTATTGGTGTAATTATGATTTTGCAAATTGTTTTGGTGTAATTCCGAATTTTCTTTTAAAGGCAGCAATAAAATGGCTGGAAGTGCTATAGCCTAAATGCGAAGCTATTTCATTCACGTTTAATTGCTGTTCCTGCAGCAAGGTTTTTCCCAATTCCATTTTATAATTCAATAAAAAAGTAAATACAGGAACGCCGTAAAATTCTTTAAAGCCGGTTTTTAATTTTTTGATGTTAAGTCCAACTTCTTTCGCCAAATCGGCAAGGGAAGGCGGATTGTTCATATCCGAAAGGACCAATTGTTTTACTTGTTTTATTTTGCTGGCGGTTTCTTCATTTGAGATATACGGGCAATTTTCAGATTCTTTTTCCGAAGACTTGCTGAAATAATAACTCAACAATTCGTAAATTTTTCCTTTGATATAAATTGGCCTAAGCAACTCAGTTGTTTGCTTGGTTCGTAATTGATTCAAAATTAATTTTATGGAAGAATTAATTTCTTTTGGTTCAATAATAGGGTTTTCTCCTTTTAAACTGTTATAGTTAAATAAAACAGTTCCGTTAATGGAAAACAAGGAATGAAAATGCTCAATAGAAATCAAAATGCCAAGTAACTCAGAATTTGCGGGTAAGTTTATAAGAAGATCCATTTTTTCATCTTTGAAATATACCATGCAAGCGTTGCCTTCTGTTAAAGGCATTGCACAATGCTCAAAGTTAAAAGCGACTTTACATTCGTGGTTGCAGCAAAAATAAATTTGAATGTAATTATTGGTTAAAGAATATTTGTATTGTTCTAAATTATCGGAAAGGTTATTCAAATTAAATACTTTAAAAGTGCCGGCTTCATTGAAAAGAAAATCGGAACTTTTGTCGATATTTTTGTAATTTTCTAGATTGGATTTCATAGGGTATTTTTACAAATGAACATTAATATAAACACAAAAGTACTAATAAAAATTTAGACAAAAAAATGATCCGATATGAAAAAGTATGATAAAAGTCATAGTTTTAAGGCCTTTATTTTTATGACATTTATCATTCTTTTATTCAATTATGCGTTATTTAGAAATATTATAAATTAAAGGCAATAACTTATGTCGACAATAATAGTACTTTTACCGATGTTTTGTAGTGAAATATAGTTGTACTTTTGTCGATACTTATTGATAACACTATTTTTATGAGTCAAGAAAACATGCCTACCAAATTATACAATGTAGGACTAAGTTATAAAAAAGCTGACGTTAAAGTGCGAGGCGCTTTCAGTGTCACTAAAGAAAACCAAAAACTTTTATTAAAAGAGGCTAAAGAAAAAGGAATCGACGGGATTTTTATTCTATCAACATGTAATAGAACTGAAATCACAGGTTTTGCAAAACATCCTTTTGAACTGATTAGTTTGTTGATAAAATATTCAAACGGAAGCGTTGAAGATTTTATTGAAGTCTCCAATGTTTATAAAAATAAGGATGCCGTAAGACATTTGTTCAATATTGGAACCGGTTTGGATAGTCAAATTTTAGGTGATTACGAAATAGTGGGCCAGCTAAAAGAATCTTTTAAGCAAGCCAAAATTGCAGGAACCACCAATGCTTATTTAGAACGTTTGATGAATTTGGTTTTACAGGCTAGTAAAGACGTAAAGAACAATACCCAATTAAGTTCGGGTACAACTTCTGTGGCTTATGCAGCGATTCAATATATAGTTGAAAATATTGCAGATCACAGCAGCAAAAAAATTCTTATCTATGGTTTAGGCGACATTGGAAAAAATACGTGTAAAAACGTATTGAATTACACTTTAAATAAACAAACAACAATTATTAATAGAACATTAAATACTGCCGTTGGATTTGCAGAAGAGTACCCAGAAGTTAAAGTTGAAAAGTCAGAGAATTTATTAGAGCAAATTCATAAATCAGATATATTGATTGTTGCTACCGCTTCTAGTTTGCCTACCATAACTAAAGAACATTTAAAAGAAGGACAAAATTTATTGATTCTTGATTTATCAATGCCAGAAAATGTAGATGTTTCAGTTAAAGAAATTCCGGGGATTACATTGATAAATGTAGATGAGCTTTCAAAAATTACGGATAAAACAATTGCAACTCGTGAAAGTGAAATTCCTGCAGCCGAAGCTATTATTGAAAAATATAAAGGTGAATTTAACGACTGGATGGAACAACGCAAATATGTACCGGCCGTAAATGCCTTAAAAGAATCGTTGCGTATTATACAACACGATGAAATTGATTTTCATTCCAGAAAATTAGAAGGTTTTAATGTTGAACATGCCGAGTTTGTGACAAACAGAATGATTCAAAAAATTACCACCCAATTTGTTAAACATCTAAAAGATGAAGATACTTCGGTTGATTTAAGCATCAGCGTTATCAGCAAAATGTTTAATATTAAAGAGTTGAGCTTAAATGAAAATGATTAAAATAGGAACGAGAGCTAGCCAACTCGCACTTTGGCAAGCAAATTTAGTTAAATCACAACTTGAAAATTTAGGATATCAAACACAAATTGTAGAAGTTTCTTCAACCGGCGATGAGGTTTTGGACAAGCCATTACACCAAATAGGAGGATTTGGGTTATTTACAAAAACGCTGGACAATGCGATGCTTCGCGGTGAAATTGATATCGCCGTACACTCATTAAAAGATGTTCCAACCGATTTGCCATCGGAAATTGCTCAAGCTGCCGTTTTGGAAAGAGCCAATATTAGTGATGTTTTGGTTTTAAAAACCAATGCCGACTTTTTAAACAATGTTGAAAACGCCGTTATTGCCACAGGAAGTTTGCGCAGAAAAGCGCAATGGCTTCAAAAATACCCAAAACATTCCATTACAGAATTACGTGGAAATGTAAATACGCGTTTGCAAAAATTGATTGACAATAATTGGAACGGAGCCATTTTTGCCGCTGCCGGTTTGGAGCGTATTGAATTGCTGCCCGAAAATCATTTGATGTTGGATTGGATGATTCCCGCACCGGCGCAAGGTGCCATCATGATTACTGCTTTAAAAGCTGATTCAAAAATTCTTGAAATTTGTGCTCAAATAAATCATCAAAACACTGAAATAGCTGTGGCTGTTGAACGTCAGTTTATGAAAACTTTGGAAGGCGGATGTACTGCGCCAATTGGAGGAAATGCAAAAATAATTGATGATATCATTTGTTTTAAGGGGATTTTAATTGCCATTGACGGTTCAGAAAAAGTGGAAGTTGAAAAATCTGTTCCATTAAGCGATTGGAAAAACCTTGGCAAAATTTGTGCTGAAGAAGTGCTGAATAATGGCGGAAAAAAATTAATGGAAAGCATAAAAGCTGAAATGAAGAAATAGATGAATACCAAAAAAAAAATCCTGTCCACCAAAAAACTTTCCGCAACGCAAAAGGAACTTCTGAATAATTTTACGGTAGATGAAATTGAACTGATTGAGATTGCCTTTAACACTTCAATTAAATTAACTAGCCCAATAAAAAACGCTGTTTTCACAAGCAAAAATGCTGTTAAAAGTGTTTTTGACCAGTTTTCAGCCGCCGAATTGCAGTTCGAAAACGTGTATTGCGTTGGCGACAAAACAGCGAAATTTTTGGAGGAGAAAAACGTTAAAGTTACCGTTAAAGCAAATTCATCTGAAGAATTGGCAGACGAGATATTGCTGAATAAAAACATTGAGGAGGTTTATTTTTTCTGCGGAAATTTAAGACGCGATGATTTGCCGGAAATTTTAACGGAAAATAATGTTAAAGTGAATGAAATTGAAGTTTATTCAACTAATTTTAAACCGACAAAAATCAAAAATATTTATGATGGAATACTTTTTTTTAGTCCTTCATCCGTAAAAAGTTATTTATTAAAAAATACCGATACGCAAAGTATTGCTTTTTGTATTGGAAACACAACCGCTTCCGAAGCCATCAACGATTTTGAAAATGTATTTGTGGCCGATGAACCAACAGTTGAAAATGTTATAAAATCTGTAAATCAATATTTTGATTATGAATAGAACAAGACGCTTGCGTAAAACTGAAAATATTCGTCGTTTGGTTAGAGAAAACAGTTTGACCATTGACGATTTAATTTATCCTTTATTTATTGAAGAAGGAACAAATATTGAAACTGAAATTGTTTCCATGCCAGGAATTAAGCGATTTTCTTTAGACAGAATTTCAAAAGAGTTGGATGAAGTGGTAGCGTTGGATATTCCGGCAGTACTGCTTTTCGGAATTCCTTCAAAAAAAGATGAAATAGGTTCTGAAACATGGAACGATAACGGAATTATGCAAAATACCATCCGTTTCATCAAAAAAAATTATCCGAGTTTATATGTCATAACTGACGTTTGTTTTTGCGAATACACCAGTCACGGCCATTGTGGCGTTATACACAATAATGATGTTGACAACGATGCAACTTTGCCAAATATTGCCAAACAAGTTATTTCCCACGCGAAAGCAGGAGCGGATATGGTGGCGCCATCTGGAATGATGGATGGTATGATTTCAACCATTAGAGAAGCGCTGGACAATACAGGTTTTTACGATTTGCCAATTATGTCTTATGCAGTAAAATATGCATCAGCATATTATGGTCCTTTTAGAGATGCTGCAGATTCTGCACCTACTTTCGGTGACAGAAGAACCTATCAAATGGATTCGGCAAACAGAGATGAAGCCTTGCGTGAAGCAACTTTTGACGATATGGAAGGTGCCGATATTTTAATGGTAAAACCGGCGTTGGCTTATTTGGATATTATTAGGGATGTAAAAAATAATTTCGACCGTCCGGTTGCTTGCTATAACGTAAGCGGAGAATATGCGATGATTAAAGCCGCTGCGGAAAAAGGTTGGATTGATGGCGATCGTGTAATGATGGAAAGTTTATTGTCGATGAAAAGGGCAGGAGCCGATATTATTATTACGTATTTTGCAAAAGATGTGGCCAAATTATTGTTGAAACGTTGAAAAAAGTTTATTTGTTGAGTCGTTGAATCGTTTAAAAATAATTAGACGAATAAACGAATAAACGAATAAACGATTACACAAATATTAAAAAAATGAAATTAGAAAAATCGATAGAATTATATACAAAAGGCAAAAAGAATTTGGTGGGAGCGGTAAACTCTCCCGTTAGGGCTTTTAAATCTGTTGGCGGAATTCCTATTTTTATTGACAGGGCAAAAGGCAGTAAAATTATTGATGTTGACGGAAACGAATACATCGATATGGTGTTGTCTTATGGTCCAATGATTTTGGGACACAGAAACAGTAAAGTTGAATCGGCCGTAAAAAAGGCGCTCACAAAAGGAACAACTTTTGGCGCTTCTACAGTAGGCGAAATTAAACTGGCCAAAATTGTTTGTGATGCTTTTCCGGGAATGGATAAAGTGCGTTTCGTAAGTTCGGGAACTGAGGCTGTTTTTAGCGCCATTCGTTTGGCCAGAGCTTTTACGGGAAAAAATAAAATAATCAAATTTGCGGGCTGTTACCACGGTCACGCAGATGATATGTTGGTTGCCGCCGGTTCGGGTTTGGTAACATTAAGTATTCCGGGCAGTAAAGGTGTTCCGCCAGAAGCGGTTGCAAATACCTTGATTGCAGAATACAATGATATTGACAGCGTTGAGCAACATTTGGCGAAACACGACGATATTGCAGCTGTAATAATAGAACCAATTGCAGGAAATATGGGCGTTGTAAATCCGACCCCAGAATTCATTCAAGAATTAAGGGATTTAACCAAAGCTAGCGGCGTACTTTTAATTATTGATGAAGTAATGACCGGTTTTAGATCTAAATTTGGTGGCGCCCAAGAATTGTTGGGTGTAGAAGCCGATATCACTTGTTTGGGAAAAGTTGTTGGCGGTGGTTTTCCTGTTGGTGCTTATGGCGCCAGAAATGAAATTATGGAAATGGTTTCGCCATTGGGAGATGTGTATCAGGCAGGAACTTTATCGGGAAATCCGATTGCGATGGCTTGCGGAATTGCGACTTTAACTCAATTGAAAAAACAAGATCCTTATAAGGCTTTTGAAAAAACGGCTTCTTTTTTAGAGCGATCTTTACTAAATGCCGCCAAAGAAAATGGTATTGATTTACAGGTAAACAGATTTGGATCAATGATTTCTGCATTTTTTACAAAAACAGCAGTGGTCGATTTTAAAACAGCGCTAACCAGTGACACCAATAAATTTAAAGTATTCTTTTGGAAAATGATGGAAAACGGCGTGTTTTTGCCTCCATCTCAATTTGAAGCTTGGTTTTTAGGAACTGCAATGAGCAAAAGAGATATTTTTAAAGTGAAAGCGGCTATAGATATTGCTATGAAAGCGGTGGCGAATAAGGCCCCCTAACCCCCGAAGGGCAATGTCATTAAGTTAAGGAAATATTTGTCATTCCGACAAAGGAGGAGTCACATCAAATAGCATAGCATAATGAGATTCCTCGTACCTCGGAATGA
>PHDE01000150.1 GCA_002842505.1 Bacteroidetes bacterium HGW-Bacteroidetes-3
TACAAGTCCAACACAAGTAGGCGTTGGAAGTGTGACCTATTATGCACAGTCAAGCAACGAAACTTGTTCAAGTTTGACAAGAACAGCGGTTACTTTGACCATCAATGCAAAACCAGAAGTGACCATCAGCGGAAATACAGTGTTGAATTGTATAAATGAAAGCACTACGTTAACTGCTACAGCAACAGTTCAAGGAGCGGCAAGTTACTTATGGAGCACAGGAGCGACCACCGCAGCAATTGAGGTGACAGCATCAGGTGAATATTCAGTAACGGTAACAGACGGCAGCAGTGGTTGTTCAGCAACTGCAACAGTGACGGTAACTGGAGATGCTACACCTCCAACAGCAACCATCAGCGGAAATGCAACTTTGACTTGTTCAACAGAAAGCATTACATTGACTGCAACAGCAACTGTTCAAGGAACGCCAAGTTACTTATGGAACACTGGAGCCACCACTTCAACAATAGAGGTGACAGCACCAGGAGATTATTCAGTAGTGGTATTGGACAGCGAGAATGGATGTACAGCAACTGCGACAACGACAGTGTCACAAAACAAAACACCACCGACAGTAATTATCAGCGGAAATGAAGCTTTAACCTGTAACGTAACAAGCATTACCTTAAATGCAGGCGGAACTGTAGTTCAGGGCACGGCTACCTATTTATGGAATACAGGCGCAACAACAGCTTCCATAACAGTTGACCAGGCAGGTGACTATACAGTAGCGGTAACCGACAGCAACAGTGGTTGTTCAGGTGCATTGACCATTACGGTTGAAGAGAATTATGTGGCATCCGAAATTACAGGAGGTTCAACATCGCTTTGTATAGAAGATGTAAACTTGGACTTAACCACTTTATTAACCAGTGGATTTGCTTCAGGCGGAACTTGGTCAGACGATTTAAACAGCGGAGGCTTGACGGGAAATAGCTTTAATCCTTCTGTAGTGAATCTGGGAGATTACCAGTTTACTTATACAGAACCAGGAGATTGTGGCCGCATTATTACGGTAACGGTCAATGTCAATGACGACTGTGTGGTCTTGGCGTGTTCAACTCCTGAGGATATTTCTAAAGTCGTAACGCCAAACGGTGACGGTATAAATGACGTATTTAGTGTGGGTGATGTTTCAGGCGGAAACCCTTGTAAATACATAGTTAAAATATTCAACCGTTGGGGTAAAATAGTTTACCAATCAGACAATTATCAAAATAACTGGAATGGCAAACACGACGGTTCTGGAATGCAAATTGGTTCAAATTCAGAATTGCCTACGGGAACTTACTATTATATAGTTAATATAATTGTTTCGGACGGTAGTTCTACAAAACCAATAACAGGATACATTTATTTAGGCACTCATTAATAAAAATAAAACTATGAAACGTATACTTTCAATAATAGTATTGCTGATCGCAGGCTTTGAATATTCAAACGCCCAGCAACTACCGCAGTTCACTCAATATATGTACAATACAATTGCCATTAACCCCGCCTATGCAGGCAGCAGGGGCGCAATGAGCATTGTTGGACTAAACAGAAATCAGTGGGCTGGTTTTGACGGAGGGCCAGAAACCCAGACGTTGTCTATTCATTCTCCATTGAGAAATGAAAAAATAGGGTTGGGATTGTCTTTGATAAATGACAAGGCAGGTTTTGAAAACTTCACCTATGTATATGGCGATTTTTCCTATACCATTCAAGCGAGCGAGGAAGTTAAAGTTAGTTTTGGTTTAAAAGCCGGGATGACCTATTACAAATTGGCGGATGAATTGTACAATGCCACCGAAGTAAACCAGGATCCTTATTTTAATGAACGGTTAAATAGATGGAACGCGAATTTTGGAGCCGGGATTTTGTTTCACAGCAACAGATGGTTTGTAGGGCTTTCAACCCCAAAAATGATCAACCACGATTTAAACAACAAGACCGAGTTTAAAGCTTTGGAAAGAGTTCACTATTATGCCATAGGGGGTTATGTTTTTGACTTAGGTGAAAACTTAAAATTTAAACCTTCCTTTATGTTTAAACATACTGATGGCGCACCATTGTCAACAGACTTAACCGCCAATTTCCTGTTTAACGAGAAGTTTTGGCTGGGAGGTTCCTACAGGATTAACGGACAACAGGAAGACATTGGCGCACTTGTGGACTTTCAGGTTACAGACCAATTTAGGGTTGGCTATACCTACGAAATTCCTACAGGCGAAATTAGGCCTTATACCAATGGATCTCATGAGATATTGTTGATGTATGAATTTAAGTTCCTAAAAAACAAACAAAAATCTCCGAGATATTTCTAACCGAATAAAGATGAATATTATGAAAAATATAAAACTTTTATGTATAGCTTTTGTTTTGATAAGCACATCAACATTTGGTCAGACTGCAAAACAAAAGAGAGCCGAAAGACAGTTTAATACCTTTTCTTTCGTAAAGGCCATAGACACCTATGAAAAACTGATTGACACAAGCTTTAACAAGTATTATGCGATGCGGCAATTGGGTGATGCTTACATTATGTTGCGCCAGCCGGAAAAAGCTTTGCCAATTTATGCGAAAGTCGTTCAGCAGCCAAACGTTCCGTCGGAATACTATTTGTATTATGCACAAACTTTAAGGGCTAACGGACAATATGAAGCCTCAAAAGAATGGATGAAAAAATACAGGGATGCCGGCAATAAAGAAGATTCACGCGTTAAGAGATTCTTCAAAAACGATGATTTGGCAAGCGGCATATTTAATGCGAGAGAGAAAAACTTCCTAAAAAAGGTAAATTTTAACAGCAAATTCAACGATTTTGGTGCTGTAGCGTTAAACGACCAAATTGTATTCACTTCCTCAAGCGATGAAGGCGTTTCCGTAAAAAGACTCTATGCTTGGGACGGACAGCCATTGTTGGATATGTACCAGGTTCCTGCTGAAGGAGCTTCTGTATCAACAACGAAAAAATTGGAAGGCAATGTGAATAGCATCCAACACGACGGTCCGGCAACTTTTAGCGCCGATGGCACTAAAATGTATTTCTCGAGAAACAATTATTTTGAGAACAAAAAAACGACCAGTGATAAAGGCGTGATGCTTGTGGGAATTTACAGCGCAGAACTTGTTAATGGAAAATGGACAAACGTAAAACCCACAAACCTTAACAATGCCAATTATTTGGTGTATCACCCATCACTAAGCCAAGATGGAAAAAAACTATATTTTGCATCTGATATGTCTGGAGGCTTTGGAGGAACAGATATTTATGTAAGTGATGTTAACGCCGACGGTTCATTGGGTACGCCACAAAACCTAGGAAATGTTGTGAATACCGAAGGCAATGAATCATTTCCGTTTATACATTCAGAAGAAGGAACTTTGTACTTCTCTTCTGATGATCACGTAGGAGCAGGACTTTTGGATATATTTGCAGCCGTAAAAGATGAAAACGGCAACATTGTGAACGTAATTAACTTGGGAGAGCCAATCAACAGCGAAAAAGACGATTTTGCCTATTACTTATCTCCCGATGGACTTGGAGGATACATTTCTTCAAACAGAAAAGGAGGAATGGGCGGCGATGATATCTATGCGTTTACCAGAATCCCGCCACTAACATTAAAAGGACGTATTTTTGATGCCATCAACGGAGAACCTATTGCAGGAGCAAAAGTAATCTTGGCACGTAAAAACGGAGAAGAAATCGCCTATTTTATGACAGAGGCAGACGGCGCTTACGAACATTTGATAGACAGAGACAGTGAATTTGTTTTGAAAGGATCCAAAGCAAAATACCAAGACGTTCAAAAGGAATTTAGTTCCTTTGGCCTAGAAAAAGAAAGGGAACTTATTGTTGATTTAAACCTTCCGATGTCACCAATAGAAGATGTGGTTATTTTGGCCGATTTAAACACCATTTATTTTGATTTGGACAAATCCAACATCAGACCAGATGCGGCATTAGAACTTGACAAAGTGGTGAATTTAATGAACAAATATCCTGGAATGGTGATCAGACTTGAGTCTCATACCGACAGTAGGGCAGACGATCGTTACAATATAAGATTGTCTAACAGAAGGGCAAAATCCACCTATGAGTATATTATTTCAAAAGGTATAGATGCTTCTAGGATTCCGAAATACGAAGGGTTTGGAGAAAGCCAGTTGGTTAACAAATGTTCAAACGGCGTAAAATGCACCGAAGAGGAACATCAGTTAAACAGAAGAACGGAGTTCATCATTCTTAAAATGAAATAGAAAAAACGAATCAACATAAAAAAAACAACAGATTGCCATACCGAATCAAAATCGGTACAGGCGGTTTTGCAAAAACCTCGTAATGACTAAAAAATAAATGAGTAAACGAGTAAACAAATAAACGAATGAACGACTAAATTAAGAATAGCAGTCGTAACGTAAATATACTCTTGATTATACTACCGTTGTGGGGACGACAATTTCTCAAGATATTGGTTACGGCTGCTTCTTTTATTGGAAATTAAAATAAAAAACAGCGCATTTTAAAAAAAATGCGCTGTTTGTATTTTGTGCTAACCAATTTTTATTTCAGCAGTCCGGCTCTTTTCAATAATGCGGTATTATCTGGTTTTTTGCCTCTAAAATTAACATACAACGTCATGGGTTTATCTGTGCCGCCTTTTGACAGTACATTGTCTTTAAACTTTTGCGCAGTAGGTTTGTCGAAAATTCCATTTTCCAAAAATAAGGCAAAAGCATCCGCATCTAATACTTCCGCCCATTTATAGGAATAATACCCAGATGAATAACCGCCCTGAAAGATATGGGAAAAAGAAGTGCTCATACAATTTTCTTTGATTTCTGGAAATAATTGGGTGTTCTTAAATGATAAGGTTTCAAATTCCTTCACATTTTTTATTTCTGAAGGATCTTTTCCGTGGTAGTTCATGTCCAACATTCCCAAACTCAACTGGCGTAAAGTTTGCATTCCTTCTAAAAAATTTGAGGATTGTTTAATTTTATCAACCAATTCCATTGGAATTGGCTCGTTTGTTTCAAAGTGTTTTGCAAACAAGTTTAAGGCTTCTTTTTCATAACACCAATTTTCTAACAATTGGCTTGGAAGTTCCACAAAATCCCAATAAACATTTGTGCCCGATAAACTTGGATAGGTGGTATTTGCCAACATTCCGTGTAACGCATGGCCAAATTCATGAAATAACGTAGTCACTTCATTAAAAGTTAACAAGGAAGGTTTTGTTTTTGTAGGCTTGGTAAAATTGCAAACTATTGAAATGTGTGGTCTTGAGTTTTCCCCATCTTTCATCCACTGGCCTTTAAATGAAGTCATCCAGGCACCGTCGCGTTTTCCTTTTCTAGGGAAAAAATCGGCGTACAAAATAGCGATGAAGTTGCCTGAAGTGTCCGTTACTTCAAAGGTTTTAACATCTTCATGGTATTTATCCAGCGTATGAATTTCTTTAAAAACCAAGGCGTATAATTTGTTGGCAACGCCAAAAACGCCCTCAATAACATTTTGCAATTTGAAATAAGGTTTTAACTGTTCTTCTTCCAAATCGAAAAGCGCTTTTTTTAATTTTTCCGAATAATAGGGACTATCCCATTTTTGAAGTTTTTTAATGCCGTCTTTTTTCGCAAAATCCGACAGTTTTTTAAATTCTTCTTCGGCGGCAGGTTTTGCTTTTATCAGCAGATCCTCTAAAAAATCATTTACGATTTTTGGATTTTCGGCCATTCGCTCTTCCAAAACAAAGTGTGAATGTGTTTTGTAGCCCAATAAATTTGCTCTTTTATGTCGAAGTTGAACGATATTCAATAAAGTTTGCTGGTTATCATTCTCATTATTTTTGAATGCTTTCGCACCAAAAGCCAATGCCATTTTTTTTCTCAGATTTCTATTGTCGGCATACATCATAAATGGAATATAGCTCGGATAATCCAACGTAAAAATCCAGCCTTCCTTATTTCTCTCTTTCGCCGCTAAATGTGCCGCTTCAATGGTGTTTTCGGGCAAACCTTTTAAATCATTTTCATCAGTTAAATGAAGTTCAAACGCATTTGTTTCGGCCAAAACATGCTCCCCAAAAGTTAATTTTAATTTAGAAAGTTCCGCGTCAATTTTCCGGAGTTCAATTTTGTCTTTTTCATTTAAATTTGCGCCGTTTCTAACAAAACTTTTATAGGAATTGGTTAATAAAGTATCCTGCTCTACCGTCAAATTAAGCGAATCTTTGCCTTCATAAAGTTGTTTAACCCTTTTAAACAATAGTTCATTTAATTTAACGTCATTTGAAAATTCAGAAAGCATTGGCGAAATCTCTTGGGCAATTTTTTGAATTTCATCATTAGTTTCAGCAGAATTTAAATTGAAAAAAATGCTGGAAATCCGGTCCAATTTTTCACCGCCAAATTCTAATGCCACTAAGGTATTTTCAAAAGTGGGCGATGAACTGTTGTTTGTGATGACATCAATATCAGCTTTCGCCAGTTTAATGCCTTCAATAAATGCGGGTTTAAAATGCTCATTTTTTATTTTTGAAAACGGCGCTGTTGTAAATGGCGTTTTAAATTCATCTAATAATGGATTGCTCATAATGAAATTTGAATATTGTAATTGTTAAAACGTTGAATTGTTGGCCTAAAAATTAATCTTTAAATCTTTTTATTTTTAAGTTCCTCCGAAGCTTTATAAACTTTGGCTTTTAAAGTTTCTTTATAAAGAATAATCTTATCCAGCACATTTTTTTCTGAACTGCCAATAATTTGCGCGGCCAAAATACCTGCATTTTCGGCGCCGTCTAAAGCCACTGTTGCCACAGGAACACCGCTTGGCATTTGAAGAATTGAAAGCACAGAATCCCAACCATCAATAGAATTTCTCGATTTTATTGGGACGCCAATAATTGGTAGTGGACTCATAGAAGCTACCATTCCGGGTAAATGCGCAGCACCGCCGGCACCGGCAATAATGACTGAAATTCCGCGCGTATGCGCATTTTTTGCATAGTCAAAAAGCTTTTCGGGAGTTCGGTGCGCGGAAACAATATCCACTTCGGTTTCAATGCCAAAACTTTGTAAAATAGCGATAGCCTGTTGCATAATTGGAAGATCTGAAACACTTCCCATAATAATTCCTACTTTGCTCATTTGTTGAAAATTAAAAAATTAAAAGACTGAAAATTGAAAACCAATACATCAAATTCCTATGATTATTTACTAATTACCCTAATGGTGTTTTTAACTTCTTCCGCAATTTTACGGGCTTCGGTTAAATCGTTGCTCACAATGGTAACATGGCCCATTTTTCTGAAAGGCCGTGTTTGTTTTTTGCCGTAAATATGTGGCGTTACGCCTTTCATTTCAAGAATTTTCTCTATATTTTTATAAATAACATCGCCTGAAAAACCTTCTTCACCCACCAAATTTACCATAATTCCCGCAACTTTGCTGTCGGTATTTCCCAAGGGCAGATTTAAAATACTGCGCAAATGTTGTTCAAACTGGTTTGTATAAGAGGCTTCAATGCTGTAATGGCCGCTATTATGGGTTCTTGGCGCAACTTCATTTACCAAGATTTCATCGGCTTCCGTTTGAAATAATTCAACAGCCAACAAGCCAATATTTCCAAAAGTTTCTGCAATTTTTAAGGCAATTTTTATCGCTTTTTTAGCGACTTCTTCAGAAATTCTAGCCGGACAAATAACATATTCAACTTGGTTTGCTTCAGGGTGAAATTCCATTTCTACGACCGGATAAGTTTTTATTTCTCCGTTTTTATTTCTGGCAACAATTACGGCCAATTCATTTTTGAACGGAATTAATGCTTCTGTAATTGATTCATTGTCAGGCAATGAATTTAAATCATTCTCATTTCTCACAATTTTAACACCAGTGCCATCGTAGCCAAATTGCGCCGATTTCCAGACAAAAGGATACGGCAAGGCTTCTTTTTTAAGTGCTGAAAGTGATGAAAATCGTTTGTGAGTAGCGGTGGGAATGTTATTTTCTTTGAAAAAATCTTTTTGTTTTCCTTTATGCTGAATTATTTGCAAAATGCTTGGCTGCGGATAAATATTTAAACCTTCTTTTTCCAATTTAATGAGGGCATCAATATTTACGTGTTCAATTTCAATGGTTAACAAATCCACTTTTTTTCCAAAGTTGTATACGGTATCAAAATCCATTAAGTTCCCTTGGTGAAATTCATTGCAAATTTGTGCGCATGGCGCTTCATTAGATGAATCTAATATGCAGGTATAAATATCGAATTTTTGAGTTTCTGCCAACAACATTTTCCCTAATTGTCCGCCACCCAAAACGCCCAATCTAAAATTTGATGAGAAATAATTTTTCACTTTTAAAGGTTTGCCACAAAAATACCAATCTGTTTTTAATAAAGATTGTTAAATTTTAATAATTACAATAATTTAATAAAGTGTAACTAATCAGTGCCTTGAGTTTGGAGTGCCTAGAGTGCCTAAAGTTAAAAATTTCAAGCCCAACAACCGTATCAAGTCGAGACATTTTCTTAATTTTTTTCAAAAATGGCTTATTTTTAATATCATTGAAACTGTTTTACTTCGTAAAAGTCCCTTTTTTTAACTTTAAGTACTTCAAACTTTAGGCACTTTA
>PHDE01000151.1 GCA_002842505.1 Bacteroidetes bacterium HGW-Bacteroidetes-3
TAACGGCGAATTAAATAATAAAGTTATTATTGAAGGCGACAGATTGGAACCGCAATTCAGTGAAATTCCCGGACAATGGGGCGCAATTTGGTTGCGTGCCGGAAGCAAAAACAACAGTATAAAAAACACCATTATCAAAAATGCTTCCGCAGGAATTATTGTGGATTCAATTAGTAATAACTCCGCTCCTACTTTAATTATTAAAAATAGCCAAATTTACAACAGTGCTAACTTTGGCATTTTAGGGCGAGAAACCAATATTTATGGGGAAAATTTGGTAATTAACAATAGCGGCCAATCCTCTTTGGCCTGCACTGGTGGTGGAACTTATAATTTTGTCCATTCCACTTTTGCCAATTTTTGGAACAACAGTTTTCGACAAAATCCAAGTGTTTTAATTAACAACTTTTTCACGGTAAGCAATACGCAAACTGTTGAAAAACGCGATTTACTTGCAGCAAATTTTACGAATTGCATTATCGACGGAAACAACAATATTGAATTGATTATTGACCAAGTTGAAGGCACAGTTTTCAATTATTCCTTCAAAAACAACCTGCTTCGGTTTAAGGAAATTGAAGATCCAATCCACTTTATTGATAATATTTTTAATGGAAATCCGCATTTTAAATCCCCTTCAACAAACGAATTAATAATTGGCCAAAATTCTGATGGCATTAAAAAAGGAAATGAACAAGGGACACTTTTAGTTCCAAATGATATTTTAGGAATTATTAGACCTTTACCTTCGGATATTGGTGCCTACCAACATATTATATTCAATTAAAATGAAAAACATCATTATCACAGGAACAAGTCGCGGAATTGGTTTTGAATTGGCGCAACTGTTCGCCAAAAATAATTTTCAGGTTTTGGCCTTGTCCAGAAACACAAATCCATTAACAAATCTGAATCTGAAAAATATCACCGCAATTTCGGTGGATTTATCTTCAGAAGAAGATTTAAAAAAGGTGACAAATTTTGTCAGCAAAAACTGGAAACAGGTTGATATTTTAATCAATAACGCCGGAAAATTAATCAACAAACCATTTGATAAATTAACTTCAGAAGATTTTTTAGAAGTTTATAAAGTCAATGTTTTTGCTGTTGCAGAACTTACGCGATTGCTCATCCCATTTTTAAAAAAAGGAAGTCACGTGGTAAATATCAGCAGTATTGGCGGCATCCAAGGAAGTATGAAATTTCCCGGATTGGCGGCTTACAGTTCTTCAAAAGGCGCTTTATTAACCTTGACCGAAGTTTTGGCGGAAGAATACAAAGAACAACAAATCTCCTTTAACGCTTTGGCTTTGGGCGCGGTGCAAACCGAAATGTTGGAAGAAGCGTTTCCCGGCTATAAAGCTGCAGTTTCCGCAGAAGAAATGGCCGATTATATCTACAATTTTGCTTTAACCGGCAACAAATATTACAACGGAAAAATTTTACAGGTTTCTTCAACAACACCCTAAAATTTATGAAAATACTTTCAAAATATATTCCTGAAAATTCGGTTGAATTGGTAAAAGAAATTCTGACAAACCATCCTATTCATATTAAAATTGTAAACAACAGAGCCACAAAACACGGTGATTTTAAAAGGAAACCCAATGGCGAGGTTGAAATTACCTTAAACTATAGTTTAAATAAATACCAATTTTTATTCACGCTTGTTCACGAATTGGCGCATTGGGTCACTTTCAAAAAACATAAAAGGGTAAAACCACACGGTGTGGAATGGAAACAAAATTTTCAGCATTTAATGTTGCCTTTTTTGCAGCCAAGTATTTATCCGTCGCATCTGCTTCCTTATTTGGCAAACTACCTTAAAAATCCGAAAGCGAGCACTGGAGCCGACGTACTTTTAACACGTGCATTAAACGAATACAACGAAAAGACAGGAAAGAGTTTTATCTTTGAGCTGGAAAACGGAAGTTTTTTTAGCTTCAACAACAAAGCATTTAAAAAAGGGGAAAAAAGAAGAACACGATTTGAATGCGTTGAAATGGCCAGTAAAAAGGTTTATTTGTTCAATTCAAATGCAGAAGTAGAACCCCTAAAAAATCATTAAAAAAAATAAATAGCCATCATTCAAAAGAATAAAGATTTGGCTATTAAACAACATAATTTATTTAGATGGATAAAAATTATTATGCAGTAATTATGGCCGGTGGGGTTGGTTCCCGATTTTGGCCTTTGAGCACACAACAGTTTCCCAAACAATTTCACGATATGTTGGGAACCGGAAGCACTTTAATCCAAAAAACAGTAGGCCGATTTGAAAAAATAATTCCTTCAGAAAATATTTTAATCGCCACCAACAAAAAATACGAAGATCTCGTTTATGGACAGCTTCCAAAAATTTCTACAAAGCAATTGCTTTTAGAACCAACAATGCGTAATACGGCGCCTTGCATTTTGTACAGCGCTTTTAAAATTTATAATGAAAATCCGGACGGCATTATGGTCATAGCACCATCGGACCATTGGATTGAAGACGAACCCGAATTTTTAAAAAACATTAAAACGGCCTTCGATTTTTGCGCAGAAAATGATGCGTTGTTAACGCTTGGCATTCACCCTACATCACCAAATACAGGCTACGGTTATATTCAGTTTGAAAATTCAGAAAAAGAACTGAAAAAAGTTAAAAAATTCACCGAGAAACCCAATTTGGAAAAGGCCAAACAATTTTTAGAAAGTGGCGATTACCTTTGGAATGCCGGCATTTTTGTATGGAGCGCAAAGAATATTTTAAACACTTTTAAAACACATTTGCCTGAAATGTATTCGCTATTCTATAAAGGTGAAAAAGATTACAACACCGCTTTAGAAAATAAATTTATTGAAGAAAACTACGCTGCTTCAGAAAACATTTCCATAGATTTCGGCATTATGGAAAAAGCAAGCAATGTATTTGTGCTGCCTGTAAATTTTGCCTGGAATGATTTGGGAACCTGGAGCTCTCTGTATTCAGCATTAAAAAAAGACGCAAACCAAAATGCAACCTTGGGCGGCCAGGTGATTTACATAGATTCAGCCAATAACATTGTAAAAACACAGTCTAAAAAACGTGTTGTGATTCAAGGTTTAAATGATTATATTGTAGTTGAAAAAGAGGACGTGATTCTTATTTGCCCAAAAAATAAAGAACAAGAAATAAAACAAATCACTTCCGCAGTAAAAACCGAATTTGGAAAAGATTTTATTTAAAAAACGTACTTATGGAAAATACCGACAACAGCAATACTGCCGAAAAGAAAAAATTAAAAGATGCTTGGGGAATCATAAAGCAATTTTTGTTTGAATTGTTAGACATTAAGCATGACACCGACAAAGAAGCCACTATTGAAGACATAAAGGAAAATATTTCCATGAAAGGACACACGGCCTGGGTATTGGTTTTTTCCATTTTAATAGCTTCAATTGGTTTAAACATCAGTTCAGCTGCCGTTGTTATTGGCGCGATGCTAATATCTCCCTTAATGGCTCCTATTTTAGGTGTTGGATTGTCAATTGGTATCAATGATATAGACACTTTAAGACGCTCATTAATAAACTTGGGCGTTATGGTTGGGTTGAGTTTATTAACTTCATTCCTGTTCTTTTTAATTCCAATATTCAGAAACGAAACTCCAGAGCTTTTGGCAAGAACAGCGCCGGATGTACGAGATGTTTTCATTGCCATAGCCGGTGGATTGGCATTGATAATTGCCTTAAGCAGAAGGACCCAACAAACCAATACCATTGCTGGTGTGGCCATTGCCACTGCTTTAATGCCACCGCTTTGCACTGCTGGCTATGGACTTGCCACGGGGAATTTTAGCTATTTTGGCGGTGCTATGTTTTTATTCACCATCAACACCATATTTATAGCTTTGGCAGCTTTTGTAATTGTGAAGTTTTTAAAATTCCCAATGGTAAAATACCTCAATTCCGCTAAAAGAAAAAAGATAGCGCAATTGGCTTCATTCATTGCATTTTTGGTTTTTGCAGGAAGTATTTATATGTTTTTTAATTTATTCAAAATAAATCAATTTAAACAAGCTGCCGAAAATTTAATGGCTGACCTTAAAAAAAGTGGAATTAGCATTATTGATGAAAAAGATGAAGATATCAATTACACTAATAAAAGTGTAAAAATTTATGTTTATGGGAAAAAACTTTCTGCGGAAGAAATTAACGCTTGGAACGCAAAACTTCCTGAATATGGATTGAAAGACACTAAATTAATTGTGCAACAAGGGGCCGATGATTCAGATTTAAGGCATGAAGTGAAAAATTTGACGGAATTGTATATGCAAAACCAGAAAATAATTTCCTCAAGAGATGAATCCTTAAGGGAAAAAGAATCTAAAATTGAACTCTTGGAGACTGAACTTTCCAAATTTTACAAAAATCAAATTCCATTTAAGCAAATTAGCCAAGAAGCCCAGATTAATTACGGCAGTTTAAAGCAATTAAGCTATGCTAAAATGATAAAAACAAACTTTAAAACGGTTGATACCATTACCATATTTAATGCGGAATGGGATGCAACTGACAAAAATAAAGCCAGTCAAGAGAAACTTTTAAAAAAGTGGCTTAAAATGCGATTAAATTTGGATACGCTTGTTGTAAATAATCGTTAGAAATCTGCAATTATAAAAAAGCAAAAAAAAACCTCAAACAAATTGTTTGAGGTTTTTGTGGTGAGAGAAGGATTCGAACCTTCGAAGCTTGCGCAGCAGATTTACAGTCTGCCCTCGTTGGCCACTTGAGTATCTCACCAAAATTTTAAATTAAAAAGCTCCTCTATCTTGAGAAGCTTTTTGTGACCGGGCTGGGGCTCGAACCCAGGACCACCTCCTTAAAAGGGAGGTGCTCTACCAACTGAGCTACCAGGTCATTTATTTCCTTTTTAGCGGGTGCAAATATAATGGTATATTTAATAAAAACAAACTTATAAGCTACTTTGTTTCTTTTAAATATGCCTCTCTTACTTTTCTGAATAAATTAGACGAATACACAAAATTTACAATTGCTTCATTCTCAGTAATAAAAATGTCCTTATTTGACCCTTCCCATTCCTTTACGCCATCTTTTAAAAAAATAATTTTTTCTCCAATTTCCATAACAGAATTCATATCGTGGGAGTTTATCACCGTAATTATTTGATATTCTTCGGTAATTTCTTTGATTAAATTATCTATGACCGTAGCCGTATTTGGATCTAAACCGGAATTTGGCTCATCACAAAATAAGTACTTTGGATTCATGACAATTGCTCTTGCGATGGAAACTCTTTTTTGCATTCCGCCAGACAATTCAGCCGGAAATTTATTATTTGCATTTTCCAAATTCACACGTTTCAAAACAAAATTTACCCGATCTAGATTTTCTTCCAAAGATTGATCTGTAAACATTTTTAGGGGAAACATAATATTTTCTTCCACAGTTAAAGAATCGTAAAGCGCGCCCCCTTGAAAAACCATGCCAATTTCTTGCCTTAACAACCTATGTTCTTTTATGCTTAGTTCCGTATGTTTTCTTCCGTCAAAACAAATAATCCCGCTATCCGGAATGTGCAGCCCAACCAAACATTTTAAAAAAACCGTTTTACCCGATCCGCTTTGTCCAATAATCATATTGGTTATTCCCTTTTCAAAAGTTGTTGAAATTCCTTTTAAAACCGGTACACCTTTAAATTCCTTATATAAATTTGTAACTTCAATCATTTATCCTAAAAGCATTTGGGTTAAAAAATAATTTAATAGAATAATAACAACACTGGTCCAAACCACCGCTTGCGTGCTAGCCCTTCCCACTTCTAAAGAACCGCCTTTAACATAATAACCATGATAAGCGGGTATGGTAGCAATCACAAATGCAAAAACCACTGTTTTCGTCAAAGCATATTTAATAAAGTAAGGATCAAAATCAAGCCGAAGTCCAAAAATATAGTCATCGCTATAAAATAAATCGGTCAAAGTTCCCGCGCAATAACCTCCAAAAATTCCCAAAAACATCGCCAAGGAAATTAACAAAGGATAAAAAAATAAAACGGCCACTATTTTGGGCAACACCAAGTAATTTAAAGAATTGATGCCCATTACTTCCAAGGCGTCAATTTGTTCCGTAACCCGCATAGTGCCAATACTTGAGGAGATATATGACCCAACTTTTCCTGCCAAAATAACACTCATAAACGTTGGCGCAAATTCCAAAATCATAGATCGTTTTGTGGCAAAACCAATGAGGTATTTAGGAATAAAAGGACTGTCAACATTTAATGCCGTTTGAATAGCGACAACACCCCCAACAAAAAAAGAGATAAACATGATTATCCCTAAGGATTTTAGCCCCAAATCTTCAATTTCCCTAAACAACATTTCTCTAAAAACCGACCATTTTTGCGGCTTTCTAAAAACTTGCTTCAGCATAATAAAATATTTCCCAATATGCTTTAAGTAGTTCATTCAATTTATTTTTTGGCTAAAATATTAAATTAATACTACTTATAACCATTTTGTAACCTAAGTTTAACACGAGTCGTTAAAAAAATAGTATTTTTGAAATATTAAATTATATCTCAGTATGAAGAAGCTTTTTCTATTATTATTGGTGAGTTTTTCGCTTGCTCAATGCATCGCCATCAAATCTAAAACTACAACAACATTACCAGTTAAAAACACTGTTACAGCAAATTTTGACCAACCAAACCCCAAATTAATTGTGGGCATAGTGGTTGATCAAATGCGTTATGATTATTTGGTGAAATTTTATGGCAAATATGGCGATGGCGGATTTAAAAGATTGATAAATGATGGCTATAATTTAAAAAATGTGCATTTTAACTATATCCCAACTTATACAGCTGTAGGACATGCTTCAATTTATACAGGTACAACTCCCGCCTATCATGGAATTATTTCAAACGATTGGTATGATAAATTTGCAAAAAAATCAATTTATTGTGTAGATGACAATAATTATAAAACAGTGGGCGCACCTTCCGGCGGAAACAAATCGCCTTACAGAATGTTGACAACCACTATAACCGACCAATTAAAACTGGCCCAAAATATGCGTGGCAAAACTATTGGCATTGCCATCAAAGACAGATCTGCCATTTTACCGGCCGGGCACACCGCAAATGCTGCTTATTGGTTTGAAGGAGAAGATGAAGGAAAGTTTATTTCGAGCACTTTTTATTTAAACAAATTACCAGATTGGGTTAACGAATTTAATAGCTCAGGGAAGGCTAATGCCTATTTAAATGGCACTTGGAATACCTATTATGATATCTCAACCTATATAGAAACATTGCCCGACAATAATGATTATGAAGGTTTGTTTAAAGGAAAAAGCACACCAACTTTCCCATATAATTTAGCAGAATTAAGGAAAACAAACAGCAATTTCAATTTGTTAAAGGTTATTCCGGCAGGCAATTCCATTACTACAGATTTTGCCAAAGCTGCAATTATAGGTGAGAATTTAGGTAAAAGTGACGCCATTGATTTTTTGGCGATAAGTTATTCAAGCACTGATTATGTTGGACATCAATTTGGCACAAATGCAAAGGAGCTTGAAGACACTTATATTAGGCTCGACAAAGAATTGGAAAGTCTTTTATTCTTTTTAGATTCGGAAGTGGGAAAAAATAATTACACGCTGTTTTTAACTGCAGACCACGCAGCCGTTGAGGTTCCGGCATATTTAAACTCAATAAAAATACCAGGAGGCTATTTTAATCCAGAAGAATTTAGGGAATTTGTGAATGGTATTACATCGCGTTATTTTAATTCAAAAGAATTAATTGAAAATATATCGAACTACCAAATTTTTCTGAATAAAGAAAAAATAACCGCATTAAACTTAAACATCCAAGAGGTTTCTCAAGTTATTGCCGATGAAATTATCAATTTTGAAAACGTTTATAAATCGGTGACAGCACATACATTGCAAACCACAAGTTTTAATTCGGGGATTTTGCAAACATTACAGAATGGGTACAATCAAAAATTTTCGGGGGATGTATTATTTACGTTAAATCCGTCAACAATTACTTATTCAAAAACAGGGTCAACACACGGCTCCGGATTTAGTTATGATACACACGTACCTCTTTTATTTTATGGAAACGGCATAAAAAAAGGAAAATCGGACAGCCCGTACTTCATTATAGACATTGCCCCAACATTGGCTAGTTTCTTAAAAATCACGGAACCAAACGGTAACACAGGAACTCCAATTATAGAGGTATTAAAATAAATCTAATAAAAAAAACCTGATTGTTAATTTTTTGGGCGTTCCCGCTTAAAAAAGCGGTCGGGTTTTTCGTTTCAAACTTTTTTCGCTGAAAAAGCTCAAAATAAAATGAATTTATACTGAGCGGAGCCGAAGGGCTGCAACCCCTAACGCAGCTTCACGTATAAATATTTATAAAAAGTAAAAACAATGCGGCAATATTTAACCAATAAATCGAAACAAATATTGGACTAAAATACTTGTAAATTTAGCAAATATTACAATTAAAGTAGGAGACAAAGTTAAGCAGTACGTTTAACTTTGTCGTCCTCTCACACCACCGTATGTACTTACGTGTACGGCGGTTTCCTTAAAGTGAAC
>PHDE01000152.1 GCA_002842505.1 Bacteroidetes bacterium HGW-Bacteroidetes-3
ATTTCCTCTGCGTACATTAACTGACATTCCTATTGAATGTAAAACAAAATCAATTTTTCCACCTAATATTTTCATTGCACCATCCACTAAATCTTCAAGATCCATAATTGATGTAGCATCAGCTGCAATTATTTCTGAACCTGTTTTTTCTGCCAGTTCTGCTATAGTACCAAGTCGCAATGCAACTGGCGCATTTGATAAAACAAATTTAGCACCTTCTTCATGAGCTCTTTCCGCAACTTTCCAAGCGATTGATTTTGAATCCAATGCCCCTAAAATAATTCCTTTTTTTCCTTTAAGTAAATTATACATAATTGTATTTGTTTTTGATTTAATTTTAATTTAGGCTGCAAATATAGTAATTTCTTAATTTAATAACTGCTTTGCATGTTCAATTGCGGTTTTTGAAATATCTTTTCCGCCTAACATTTCGGCAATTTCGTCAATTCTTTCAATTTCAGACAATTCTTTTAACTTTGTTACTATATTATTCTCTATATCTTCTTTGTAAACTTTATAATGTTGTTTTCCTTTAGCAGCAATTTGCGGTAAATGCGTAATAGTAATCACTTGCATATTAATGCTCATTTGCTGCATAATATCAGCCATTTTTGTGGAAACATCACCTGAAACCCCAGTGTCAATTTCGTCAAAAATAATGGTGGGCAATTTTAAATATTCTGAAAGAATCGCTTTAACCGATAACATAATTCGAGACATTTCACCACCGGAAGCAATCTTTTTTAATTCCCCAAAATTGCCGCCTTTATTTGCTGATATAAAAAGTTGCAGTTCGTCTTTTCCATTTTGAAAATATTGTTTTGTATGGATAATGTTAAATTTAAAACGAGTATTTTCCATCCCCAAATTTTCCAAAATATTTTCCAATTTTTGAATCAAAACCGGAATTGCTTTTTCCCTTTCCTGAAATATAGATTTTGCCAACTTATCAATTTTTTCGGCAACACTCTTAATCTCGTTTTCTTTTTCTAAAATAGCTGCGGAAGAATTTTCTACCGCATCAACTTTTACGGAAAGTTCCTCTTGTTTTTGAAGCAACTCAGCAATTGTTGTTGCCGAATGCTTTTTTTGTAAATTGTAAATCAATTGCAATCTCTCGTTCAGCTTTTGCAATTCCAACGGATCAAAATCTACATTTTCATTGAAATTTTCAATCTCACCCGCAATGTCATCAAACTCAATTTTTAGGCTTAAAACCCGTTCATAAAGTTCTTTATATTCGTTGGAATACATTTCAATTCTGTGTAGGCTTGCGACAAATGAATTTAAAAGTGTTTGCAAACCAACTTCTTCGCTTAACGCAAGTGCTTGTGCTTCAGATAAATTTAATTTTATTTCTTCTATATTATTTAATTTATCCAATGACTGTTCAATAACTTCCTGCTCATCAGGCTGTAATTTGGCTTTTTTCAACTCTTCATATAAATGCAGGTTGTATTCGTAGTTTTGAGTGGCAGTTTCCTGATTTTTTTTGAGCTCATTCAACTCTTTGGTCAGTTGCGTAAATAATTTCAACCCCCGTTTGTACGATTCAATTTTTGCTGAATTGCCTGCAAGCGCATCTATAATCTGAAACTGAAAATTGACATCCGACAATTGCATTGTTTGGTGTTGGGAATGCACATCGATTAATTTTTCGCTTAAATCCTGTAAAACCTGTAAAGTTGTTGGCGTGTCATTCACAAAAGCTCTAGACTTTCCCGTTGGCGAAATTTCTCTTCTGATGATGGTTTCGTTCTCAAAATCGATATCATTTTCTTCAAAAAAACCTTCCAATTGATAATTTGAAATAAGAAACTTGGCTTCAATAATACATTTTTTATTGACATCTTTCAACGTGGAAGTATCTGCTCTTTTTCCTAAAACCAAACCAAGCGCACCCAATAAAATTGATTTACCGGCACCGGTTTCACCAGTTATTGTAGATAAATAATCTCGAAAATTAACAGACAAGCTATCAATTAGTGCATAATTTTTTATGGAAAGATTTGTAAGCATTCTTGAATTTTAAGGTTAAGAATTTACTTTATGTCGTTCCACTTAGCCGCGTTTAGAGGGGAAATTTTGAGTAAGTCTTCTTTTAATTTAATGGTATCATAATAAGGACCGTCTGAAAAAATAGACACTATTTCATCGGCTTTAGCATCCATAAACACCCTCAATAAAAATGCGTTCGGGCGAGAATCATAAATGGTTTTTAAAAACCCTATGGATTCTGCAATTTTTTGTTTTCCTTGTTTCTTATCTTTATGCATCACATCCAATCCTTTCAAATGGTAGGTATACAGAGCTGAACGAAATAAATTATAGGTTGGCGATAATATATTGTCAATCAAGGTAAATCTGGTTTTAGTTCCGTCATTTTGGTTCCAGCCAACATAACCGCTTTGTTGCGCTTGCACCAAAATATTTTGGGCTTTTACAAAAAACGATGTCCCGCCATTTAAAGCAAAAGTGTCGGCATCCATTCCAATCATTGTATAAACATAAAATGAAACTACAGACACCAAATTGGATTCAAAGGTGTTTTCATTAAATTGCAAAGGCTCAAATTCCTCATATTTAAAAGAAAAATTGTCATCTTTAAAATTAAAAACTGGTGTTAAATAGGTTGAATTGAAAACCGGACGCGAGGACTGTATTTGTATATTCCCTCTAAAATCGTCGCCAGATTGTTCTAAAATTGTCAATGTTAAATTGCAACTAATACGTTCCTGTGGTTCATATTTGAAATTTGTCCAACGTTTTTGATTTACAAATTCATTTAATGAATTTTCCAATGTTTTAAATTTTTGCCTGTTGGAACTAGGGATTTTATCGGCATTAACAGTTATGGTGCATGTCAACTCTTGGGCATTTAGCTGAGCCGCAACAAAAAGAATAAAAAAAAGTTGAACTATTTTACGCATAAAATTTTATTCAAAATTACATTAAATATATCTTCAGCGACTTCAGCTTTAGATTTTAGACTAAATTCTGAAATATTTTCCAATTTATCAATGATGGTCACCTTATTTGTATCTTTTTTAAATCCGGCACCTTTATCTTGAAGTGAATTTAACACAATTAAATCTAAATTCTTCTTTTTTAGTTTAACAATCGCATTTTCAAGCTCATTATTTGTTTCCAGCGCAAAACCCACTAAAAATTGATTGGTTTTAATTTTTCCCAATGAAGCCAAAATATCATGCGTTTTCACCAACTCAATGGTCATGGTGTCACAGGCTTTCTTTATTTTATTTTCGGCAACTTCTTTTGGTTTATAATCTGCCACGGCAGCCGAAAGAATTGCAATATCAACAGTTCCAAAATATTGATGGACTTCATTATACATTTCTTCGGCACTCACCACATCAATTCTTTTAATTAACGAATTTGAAACCTTTTCATTGGTGTTTCCTGTGATTAAATAAACATTGGCACCTAAATTGGCGGCTTTTTTTGCCAGTTCAAATCCCATTTTACCTGAAGAATGATTTCCTATAAAACGAACTGGATCAATGGCTTCATACGTTGGGCCGGCGGTTATTAAAACTTTTTTGTTGTATAAAGGCAAACCTTTAACAATCTCATTTTCAATAAATGACACAATGTTTTCCGGTTCTTCCATACGTCCTTCACCAACCAATCCACTGGCTAGTTCACCACTTGCAGGCGGAATAAACACATTTCCGAAACTTTGTAATTTTTGAATGCTATGCTTTGTGGCCGGATGTTGGTACATATCCAAATCCATTGCAGGCGCGAAATAAACCTTGCATTTGGCCGATAAATAAGTGGCTAACAATAAATTGTCGCACACGCCATTGGCCATTTTAGATAAGGTATTAGCGGTTGCCGGCGCAATAAGCATATAATCGGCCCACAAACCCAAATCAACATGGCTATTCCATTCTTCGTTATCTTCCTCTCCTTTTTCAAAAAAAGTGGAATAAACCGGATTTTTAGACAATGTTGAAAGCGTTAACGGCGTAACAAAATCTTTGGCGGCAGGTGTCATCACAACTTTTACCTGCGCCCCCAATTTCACAAAAAGTCGCACCAAATGTGCCGTTTTATAAGCAGCAATACCGGCGGTAACGCCCAATAGTATTTTTTTACCGCTTAGAATGGACATCTATTTTTGAGGTTCTTCTGGATTTCTGTAATAAATTTGGCCATCTAGCCATTCTTGCACAGCAAGCGCTGTTGGCTTTGGTAATTTTTCGTAAAATTTAGACACTTCAATTTGTTCCTTATTTTCAAAAACCTCATCCAAACTGTCAGTATAAGTGGCAAACTCCTCTAATTTTTCAACCAATTCGTTTTTTAAATCGATGCTTATTTGATCGGCTCTTTTTGCTATAATTGTGATAGCTTCATAAATATTGCCAGTTGGCGCTTCAATTTTATTTTTGTCGTAAGTAACGGTTGTAGCCGGTGCTTTTGTGTTTTTATAATCCATTAGTTTTGAGTTTTTATGACAGTTATGGCGTTTAATTCGTTATTTAATTCAGAAACTAAATCTTTGGTTTCCCCTAAATATTTTGAATTGGGGAAATTTTTTTCAAATCTCTGATGTATTTTTAAGGCTTCATTAATTCTTTCTTCCTTCTTTTGAAAAATACTTTTGACGCCCAAATAATAAGCCGATTTAAATTTCAGATACATCGCTTCTTCCTTAAATGAAGTGCCTAAATAATCTGAAAGTAAATTGTCAAAAGCAACCATTGCCGCTGTATAATCTTGGGTGTGATAGTATTGTTTGGCAATTTCAAAAGATTTTTTTTCCAGTTTATAAGTTAATTCTTTAATGTTTTTATTTGCATCCGGAACTTTATCCGATTCAGGAAACTTATAAATAAAATTCTGAAGTGCGGTTATGGCTTCTTTAGTGTCCTTTTGGTCTAAACTATAAATAGGTGAAGCCAAATAATAACTGTAAGCCGACAAGTATGCAGCCTCTTCCACCTTAGAACTTTTTGGATAGCTTTTTACAAATTTATCAAAATAATAAGCCGCCAAACTATATTGTTTGGTGTTATAATGCGCTTGTGAAACCATATATTGAATACGCTCCATTTGAGGTTTTCCCTTGTAACTTGGCGTAATTTTTTCAAATAAAGGTATGGCTTTCGAGTATTTTTGTGCATCATACATTTTAACCGCCATCTGATATTGCTCTTCGCTGGTTCCTTTATTCAATGCTTTTTGGTATTCGCCACAAGATGAAACGCCCAAAGCGACTAACAAAATGAAAATATAAATTTTATTTTTTTGCATTTGGCAAAATTAGTTATTTATTATGGATTATTAAAATGATTTTTCACCTGAGTATAAACCACAAAAATAACGCGCTTTTCCTATAAATAGTGCCCGTGAATCCTAATTGTTTGTTAATTATTAAGCTGGTGGCGCAACTGAGCTCACCACGGTAAGTCGCTTAATATCATTATCAAACAAATACAAACCTCCTTTATCGTCGCCAATTAAATTAATTTTATCTAAAATGGTTCTTGCCTGTGCTTCTTCTTCAATTTGCTCGGCAACATACCATTGTAAAAAGTTATGGGTGGCATAATCTTTTTCTTCCAAAGAAATATGCACCAAATCATTGATGCTTTCTGAAACAAAAACTTCATGTTTAAACAAGGTTTCAAACATTTCTTTGATAGAACCAAATTCTGGTGCAGGTGCACTTAATTCTGAAACCGTTGCATGTCCGCCGCGTTCGTTTATATATTTAAAAAATTTAAGCATATGCAATCTTTCTTCATCAGATTGCCCATACATAAATTGAGAAACGCCCTCTAAACCTTTAACTTCAGCCCATGAAGCCATGGCCAAATAAATTTGGGACGATTCTGCTTCTATTCTTATTTGTTTGTTTAAAACGGATTGCATTCTTTCTGATAACATACTTTTTAATTTTATTTTTGAATAAATTTGCTTTAAAACCTAATATTTAGCTGCAAAGTTAGTTATTTTTTGCTGCAAATCATCAGAAGCATTCACCAAAGGCAACCGCACATTTTCTGAGCAAATTCCAAAATTTTTCAATAGGGCTTTTATTCCTGCCGGATTTCCTTCCTCAAATATGTAATCAATGCAATCCATAACTTTATAATGAAGTTCATTCGCTTTCGCAACATTTCCTTTCAATCCTTGCTGAATCATTTCTGAAAAATCTTTGGGCAACCCTTGTCCGATTACCGAAATTACCCCAGCTCCGCCAGCCAAAACCATTGGCAAAGCAATCATATCATCGCCAGAAATAACCATAAAATCTTTTGGTTTATGCTGAATTAAACGCATTGCCTGGACAATATCTCCGGCAGCTTCTTTTACTGCCACAATATTTTTAAAATCGTTAGCCAGACTTAAAACTGTTTTAGCCTCCACATTTTTTGCTGTTCTTCCAGGCACATTGTACACAATAATTGGCAACGGACTCGCTTCTGAAATAGCTTTAAAATGCTGATAAATACCTTCTTGCGTTGGCTTGTTATAATAAGGAGAAACAGAAAGTATTGCTGAAAATGCAGACAAATCAGTAGTTTTAACTTCATTTACAACTGCCATTGTATTGTTGCCTCCAATGCCAATAACCAAAGGAAGCCTTCCGTTATTGGCTTTGATAATTGTCGCTTTAACCTGTTCTTTTTCTTCTGAAGTTAACGTTGCAGGTTCACCGGTAGTTCCCAAAACCACCAAATAATTTACGCCATTGTCAATTTGAAAGTTCACCAAACGTTTTAACCCATCAAAATCTACCGATTTATCTTCGTTAAAAGGCGTTACTAAAGCGACTCCGGTTCCCAACAATTCTATCATTGCATGATTTTTAAAATGACTAAATATTTTATCAATTCTTTATGAAACAAGTCTACTTCATCAGATTCACACTTTATCAGCAAATCGTACAATCGCTTGTCCAAATGCGCAAATCCAACCCTAAATGCGACTTTGCTTTGCAATAATAAGATGTTGAGGTAAACATTGTCAACTTTGCTGTAATTAATTAACAAATCGTATTTATTTGTTAAAATATTTTTTAATTTATCAGAATCAATTTTTCCGTACCACCCAAAATCTTTTGGGGAAATAATTTCATTTGTCTCCTTTTCTTTTTTTAATTTCTGTTGAAAAACAACCACTTTTATATCGCATTCCAAAATTTTCAACATCAATGCCAGTTCACTCACAATACTTTTTCTGTCGGAATTGGCATCTAAAAAAACAAGTACTTTTTTAACTTCTTCAAACGGACTTTTATGCTCATTTTTGAGGAATTCAGGTAACGTTTTCTTAAAAAAAATTTGATTGCTTTTTCGCTTAAATCCTGTAAAAATCATCTATATTTACGCTTTGATCACAAAATTAATTAAAATCATCAGTATAGCAACAATGAAAAAATTTATTATTTCATTTATTATTTTTGCAGCCCTTTTCAGCTGCAAAAGCCAATCGCCGCAATTGGTTAAAATTGAAGGAAAACAAACTGCTGTAAATGAATCCATTGCATCCGACGAAATTATTGAAAACACCATTAAACCATACCGGGAAAAGGTTGAAAAAGAAATGACTACCGTAATTAGCTTCACGCCCATAGATTTGTACAGAACCGATGGCGATTTGGAAAGCAGTTTGGGAAATTTAATGGCAGATTTAAGTTATGAAAGAGCAAATCCCATATTTTATTCAAGAACCGAAAAAAATATAGATTTTGCGATGTTTAATTATGGCGGCATCAGATCCGGAATTTCAAAAGGAAATATCACCAATGAAAGCGCCTTTAACTTAATGCCTTTTGAAAACAGTTTGGTGGTTGTGGAATTAACTTCCGATAAAATAATGGAATTGGTAAATTACCTGATTTATGTAAATGAAGCACATCCACTTTCAAAACAAATTAATTTAGCAATCACGGAAAAAGGCTATGATTTAAAAATAAACAATTTGCCCCTTAATAATTCAAAAACCTATTTTGTATTGACTTCGGATTATTTGCAAACCGGCGGTGACAATATGAATTTCTTCAAAAATCCGGTGAATCTTTACAAACTCGATTACAAAGTACGAAATGCCATTATCGATTATTTTAAGGAAACGGATACCGTTAAAGTTTCTTTGGACGGAAGATTCAGACATGAAAAAACATTAAAGAATTAAGCAGATGAAACGAGCATAACAAATTTTGATACACAGCAGAATGATTAATGGCGAACAGCAGCTGTACCAACAAAAAATAAAGAATAAACAGATGAAAAGAAGAAATTTCATACAAAAATCGACTGCAGCCACTGCTTTTTTAACGTTGGGCGGATTTTCATTGCAATCGTTTGCCTCAAAAAACACGAAACACATTACCATTTTGCATACCAATGATGTGCACAGCCATATTGACCCATTTCCAAGTACAGATAGCCGATATCCAAATATGGGTGGCATTGCGCGGCGTGCTACTTTGGTGGAAGCCATAAGGAAAGAAAATCCGAACACCTTATTATTGGATGCAGGAGATATTTTTCAAGGAAGGCCTTATTTTAATTTTTACGGCGGTGAATTGG
>PHDE01000153.1 GCA_002842505.1 Bacteroidetes bacterium HGW-Bacteroidetes-3
AAGGCTTTGTTAAATTTATAGGGTATATTTTGGTGTTTTTACCTCTTGTAAAATCATAAATATTTATATGAAGCAACAGTTTTTCTAATTTAAAAACGAAACCATCATGAGCGATTTTAGAAACAGGCCAAAGCGAACTTACATTTTTGACGCCAATTGGGAAGAATTGTATGTTCTTGCCAAACATTGGAAATCGGATTTGTTGTTTTACAAGGACGATTTGAAGTTTTTAGACCATTTAATCGATAAATATTTTATTTGGATTTCTAATAAAAAGGACGTTGACGCAGTGCGAAAAATTGACAACAGCATTTTAGAAACCGCTAAAAAATGTTCCGATTTATTGAAAAGGGTGGAGAAACATTTAACGCATTTGGCAGGTTTAATGGAAGATCCTTTTAAATATGATTCCCATCAATTTAGAACTGAACATCAGCAATTGGAAGATGAAATCACCAATTTCGTGAAAGTTTTTAGAAATAACAGAAAAGAGGTTTTTGAAGTGACCTCACTTGTGGTTGAAAGCGACGATTTTATTCGGCAGTTTGTGGTGAAATGAACTTATTTTTAGTTAGTTAAACCTTGATTTTTGTGGTTATCGGTAAATTAAATAAATCATAAAAATGCAATTTCCATATTTCAAAAACACTTTGTACCATGATGATTGGCTCTTTGGCATTGACAAATGATTTTCGGGTATTTTTCTGAACAGAAAGTTGAAAAATTAATCCCAATTAAGGTATTTAGGAATGAATAATAAGTAAAAATATAAGAAGAAAAATCATTAAAAATGAATACCTCACAATCACTATCGGCAGAGATTTCTCAACTCACAAAAACCATAGAAACTAATTATCCTGAACTCTATCAATTTTTGGATGAAAATCCCATGACGATTCCTTCGGAAAGCAATCCATCCATTGATAAAAAAATATTGTTGGAGTATTTGGAAAGTTTAAAGCTACTGTTGAAACATCACCTGGAAACAAGAAAAAAATAAATAACACCAATTTAAAACAAATATTATGGGCGAAATAGCCACATCAAACCGACAAATTACCCTGTATTACAGCTCAGATTCCGTTAGGGCAAAACAAGCTTTGGCTTATGCAAAAGCAGAAGGATTGGCAATACAAGCCATAGATATTTTAAAAACACCGCTTACGGGAACACAAATTGTAGAATTGGCAAAACGCTTGGGAATTGAAGTCAAAGATTTAATAAATCAGGATCATCCATCTTATTCTTCCAAGTTTGAACCGCACGAATTGTCAACAGATGATTGGGTTAAAATGATACACCACACCCCACAAATAATGAAGCAACCCATTGCTTTGCATGGAGATAAGACTATTTTGGTGGAAACCCCATCGGATATGATAAAAATTTAGGGATAAATTTTGATTGGTATCACTTTTTGCGTTAGCGATTGCAGTGAAAAGCCCGCAGGCACGCTTTTGGGCGTGACGAGGACTTGCAGCGAAAAGCGCGACCCCGCATTTTCGGCGGGGGAACGCCCACCAAAAAGACGGGCAGACCCAAAATAATTTTAAATGGGATGGGTTTTGTTTATGGAATTTACCGATTTTAGTTAATCTGAAACAAATAGTTTTGTATATTTAAGGATAAAAACGAGCCAAGAAAAATAAATTTAAAACCACTTATTATGGAAAGAGAAATCATTTTTAATTCGGATTTGCATTTTGAGCACAAACAATGGAGACGCGAACTTTTTTTTTGGGAAGATGAAATAAGATCGTTAAAAAACAGGTTGGGCGAGTTGGTAACACGCTGGACAGATAAAGAGATGCTGGCGCAATTGGAGCGTTTTCAAAATCAGTTCATGATTCAGGAAAATGTGATTGATGAGTTGCAGGAACTTATTAATTTGCACGAAACGAATATCGCTGAACATACCAAAAAAGGAGAGGATGTGCTCAATCAACAGCTTGTTAAAAAACACATGGAATTTAGAAATCAAATGGATACGCAAAGAATTTTATACAGCGACCTAAAAAAGGAATTCTTCCGATTTTTATCTAAATATATGTGAATTGTATGTAGGGACAGGTCGCGACCTGTCCGTACTAAAAGTTTTTCAACCTCAGCATATAACGAATAACTTCTAATAGCTAATATTTGTTGAACCTAACTCGTTTCTATGGATACTGATTTTTTACTTCAAGCCGATAACTTAAAACTTACGGAATTCGATTTTCTGATAAGAATGTTGGTGACTGCCGGTATTGGTTTTGTGTTGGGTTTAGAACGAGAGTATTCGCAACATTCCGAAAAAGGGGAGGTGTTTGCGGGTTTACGCACGTTTACGCTTGTTGCCTTATTGGGTTTTTTAACGGCTTATTTAGGGACTACTTTTACTTATTGGATTTTTATTGCGGGTTTTTTAGGCGTTGTGGGCATCGTTGCCATTTCTTATTGGGTAACGTCCAATGAAGGCGATATTGGAAGCACCACAGAGTTTGCAATTATTTTTACTTTTTTGCTGGGCGGCCTTGTGCTTGTTGGCAGCATAAATCTTAGTTTGGCGCTTACGGTTATTACCTTGGTTTTGCTTTCGCTTAAAATTACTTTAAGAACTATGATTGGCCAACTTACGCAAAAAGAAGTTTATGCTTTTGTGCGTTTTGTGGTAATTGCTCTTTTGATTTTGCCGTTTTTGCCAAACAATTATTACGGACCTTTCAATATCATTAATCCGAGGGAAGTAGGGTGGATTATTGTGTTGGTTTCGGGAATTGGTTTTGTAGGATATATTTTAATGAAATTTTTGGGAACCGACCGAGGCATTTTGTTAACCAGTATTTTAGGAGGTTTGGTGTCGAGTACACTTGTTACTTTTACGTTTTCAAAAAAAAGCAAGGAAAACCCAGAACTTTCACAAAATTATGCTGTCGGTATATTTGCCGCGGCTACTATTATGGTCATCAGAATATTTTTATTGGTTTATATTTTCAATAAAACTATGCTTATTGAACTGGCAATACCATTGTTAATTATTCTTTTAACGGCTTTTGGCGTTGCCCTGCTCTTTTACAAAAGGCAATTTGGAAAACCGCAACTTATTGATAAAATAGTACTGGGCGATCCGCTAAATATTAAAAATGCTGTTTTTTTTGGTGCTTTTTATATGGGAATTTTGTTGTTGGTAAGCTACGCAAACCAAGTTTACGGCGCAAAAGGAATTTATGTTTCAAGTGCCATAAGCGCGCTTACGGATATTGATGCCATTGCCATTTCGGTTTCTAAATTGGGCGGAAACACCATGAATTTATTAATGGCGCAAAATGCCATTTTAATTGCCACATTGTCCAATACTATCGTGAAAATTGGCATTGCCCTTTTTACGGGAAGCAAAGCTTTGAAAAAATATGTGCTGCTTGGTTATGGTTGCATTTTTATTGCGGGAATTATTGGGTTTTTGGTGTTGAATATGTAATTCCGCATGGACAGGTCGCGACCTGTCCGTACATGAATTTGGTTGGGAATATTGATTTTTATTTCAAATCAAATTGGGATTATTTATTTTGGAGGGAATTGTGATTTTATTTCAATTTTCGGAATCATTGATTTTGAAGGGAATTATGATTTTATTTCAATTTTTTAATCCTTCAATTATTTTCGCGAGCAATATCACGTGGGACAGGTCGCGACCTGTCCGTACATGATTTGGATGGAAATTATGGATTTATTTCAAATCAAATTGGGATTATTTATTTTGGAGGGAATTATGATTTTATTTCAATTTTCGGAATCATTGATTTTGAAGGGAATTATGATTTTATTTCAATTTTTTAATCCTTCAATTATTTTCGCGAGCAATATCACGCGGGACAGGTCGCGACCTGTCCGTACATGATTTTGGCGGGAATCATGGATTCATTTCAAATCATTTTTATGGATGTTTTAAATATAAAAATAAAGCAAAAAAAAAGTCCCACCGAAGCAGGACTAAAGATTTTCATCTACGGCATATAGCCTTATTGTGATAAGATTAAAGATTAGAGTAATTTTTTCACATTTCAAACTTACAAAATAATTGTGAGCAAAAACAACATTGCCTAAAATTTTTTCTCATTATAAATAAGCTTCATAATTTCTTTACCCCAATTATTTTACTACCTTTAAACTTCAAAATTAATTAATTGCTAATTATACAACTATTATGACAAAAATTTTAGGACTGGATTTGGGCACCAACTCTATTGGTTGGGCTATTGTGGAAAAAGAGAATGATGAATTTTCTTTAATTGACAAAGGTGCAAGGATATTTTCTGAGGGCGTTAAATCGGAAAAAGGCGTTGAAAGTTCTCGTGCAGCCGAAAGAACAGGATTTAGAAGTGCCAGAAAAATAAAGTTTCGCAGGAAATTAAGAAAATATGAAACTTTAAAGGTTTTGACTGAAAATAAAATGTGTCCATTAACCATTGAAGATGTGGAGCAATGGAGAAAATCAGGGTTTAAAGATTATCCTTTAAATGATGAATTTTTAAAATGGTTGCGAACAGATGATGATAAAAATATCAATCCTTATTTATTTAGAGATAAAGCAAGTAAAGGCGAAGCAAATTTATATGAATTAGGAAGAGCATTTTATCATATTGCGCAAAGACGTGGTTTTTTAAGCAATCGACTAGACCAATCTGCAGAAGGAATTTTTGAAGAACATTGCCCAAAAATTGAAGATGTCATTGAAGATATTTTAACCATTGAAGAGTTGAAAAATGAAATTTCTGACTATTTTGAAGGTACAGACATCATTGACAAAACAGAAAAATTTGGATTTAAAAAGGATTTGGATGAAGGAGAAAAAAAACTAAAATCACTTTTTTCGGCTCTTGAAAAAATTATAAAAGAAAATGAAAAAGATTTTGAAAAAGCAAAAGAAGAAATAATTTTAAGATTAAACCGCAAAGATGATTTAGGAGTAGTTAAAAAAAAGATACACGAAATTTCTCAAGCGATGGCTGATGGGAATTTTAAAACACTTGGTCAATATTTTTATAATCTATACAATAAAGAAGTTGAAATAAAGAATACAAATACTCAAGAAATTGAGAAGTTTAATCGTGCAAAAATTAGAAATCAATACACAGCGCGTGAAGAGCATTATTTAGCTGAATTTGAAATTATTTGCAAAGCACAAAATATAGAAGGAGTAATTGAAAAAGAACTGTTGCCTGAAAAACGATTTACAGGTTTAGCCAAAAATTTATATAAAGCAATTTTCTTTCAGCGGCCGTTAAAATCGCAAAAAGGGTTGATAGGGAAATGTCCTTTTGAAAAAAGCAAAAGCCGCTGTGCTGTTTCGCATCCTGATTATGAAGAATACAGAATGTGTGCTTACATAAATACCATAAAAATAAAAACATCGGAAGATGAAATCTTGCGTTTTCTGACTGCAGAAGAACGTCAGAAAATAGTTTCGAAATTTTATCGAAAAAAAGATAATTTCAATTTTGAAGATTTAGCAAAAGAGTTAATCCCCAAAGGAGCTTCATTCGATTTTTATAAATCATTTAATGCAAAAGCTGCTCATTATTTGTTTAATTACAAGCCAAAAGATTCGGTTTCTGGTTGTGTGGTTTCAACATCTTTAAAAAATATTTTTGGTGAAAATTGGAAAACAAAAACCTTTTCTTATCAAACAAAAAACGCAAAAGGGGAAATTGTAAACCGAAATGTTGATTATAAAGATTTATGGCATTTGCTGGCTGTTTCCACATCAGATATTTATCTTCAAGAATATGCGAAGGAAAATTTAGGATTGGATGAAAAACAGGCCAAATCGTTCAGCAAGATTAAGTTGAAAAAAGATTTTGCAAGTTTGAGCTTAAATGCCATCAACAAAATTTTACCTTATCTTAAAGAAGGATTATTGTATTCTCACGCTGTATTTATGGCAAATATTGAAAACATTGTGGATCAGGAAATTTGGAACAATCCAGCCCAACGAAAGTATATTCAAAATAAGATTGCTGAAATAATTGAAACCAATACCTATGATAATGGACTTTTGGAAATAGTAAACGGCTTGATTAAAGATTGTAAAAGTGAAGATGCTTATTATTCAAAAGAAGCGGAAACAACTTATAAAAACGATTTACAGAAGAGATTAATTTCATTTTGTAAATTCCATAAAATTGAAAGAAATAAAGGACAAATTTTAAACGATTTGTTTCCTGTTTTTATAGAACAATTAAAAAAATACGAGTTCATTAAAATAAAACGATTGGATGAAAAAGTATTGGAGTTTTTGGATGGAAAAAATGAAGATGGAGAGGTTTTTTGCAGCAATGAAAAACGATTGAACAAACTTTACCATCCTTCTGACATTGAAGTCTTTAAAAAGAAAATTATTAAAGATGAATTTGGAAATGAAAAAGTTGTTTTAGGAAGTCCGTTAACATCTTCCATCAAAAATCCTATGGCAATGCGCGCTTTGCACCAATTAAGAAAAGTGTTGAATGCATTAATTTTAGAAGGAGAAATTGACCCAAAAACCCGAATTCATATTGAAATGGCTCGTGAACTTAACGATGCCAACAAGCGTAAAGGAATTCAGGATTTTCAAAATGAAAACAAAAAAGCAAGAGCAAGTTATCGTGAAGAAATAAAGAAACTTTATTTTGAAGAAACAAAAAAGGAAATTGAACCTACTGAAGACGATGTGTTGCGTTATCAATTATGGATAGAACAAGATAAAAAAGAAATTTATGAAGATGGCAAATGCATCAGTATTTCACAAATCATAGGAAATAATCCCGATTATGACATTGAGCATACCGTGCCAAGGAGCCGTTCCCAAGACAATTCTTTAATGAACAAAACCCTTTGTAGCCAGCGTTTTAACAGGGAAGTGAAGAAAAATAAAATGCCTATTGAATTGGCAAATCACGAAGAAATAAAATTAAGAGTTGACCATTGGCGAAAAGAAGCAGATAAATTGACTAGGGAAATTGACGACATTGTAAAATCTACAAAAGGCGCTGCGACCAAAGAAGCGAAAGATAAAAAAATTAGACGAAGACATTATTTATCGCTAAAACGCGATTATCTAAAAGGGAAATATGATCGTTTTATTTGGGAAGAAGCGAAAGTTGGCTTTAAAAATAGCCAAATACCGGATATAGGAATTATTACCAAATATTCACAAGCCTATTTAAAATCTTATTTTAACAGGGTAGAATCTGTTAAAGGCGGTATGGTTGCTGAATTTCGTAAAATATGGGGAATACAAGAAAGTTATCAAGAAAACGGCAAAAAATATTATGAAATAAAAGACCGAAGCAAACATACGCATCATACAATTGATGCAATAACTATGGCTTGTATGACCAAAGATAAGTACGATATTTTGGCAAGCGCTTGGACTTTGGAAGATAAAGAACAAATTAGTGATGCCAGAAAATTATTGGCAAACTCAAAACCTTGGAAAACTTTTACCGAAGATTTAAAGCAAATAGAAGAAGAAATTTTAATTTCTCATTACACACCCGATAATGTAAAAAAACAATCGAAAAAGATTGTGAGAATTAGAGGTAAAAAGCAATATGTGGCAGAAGTTGAGAATGATTTAAATGGGAAAACAATTCCCAAAAAAGATGCAAATGGCAAAATAATTTATAAGTTAAACGAAAAAGGAGAACGCATTCCAAGAGTACAACAAGGTGATACCATTCGCGGTTCGTTACATCAAGACAGTATTTATGGGAAAATTAGAAACCCATTGAGCTTTGATGATATTCGTTGTGTTATTCGTAAAGATTTAGAAAGCATTAAAGCAACGGAAATTGAAAATATTGTTGATGAAGCTGTAAAAGAAAAAGTAAGAATGGCAAAAGAAAATAAAGTGCTTGTTTTTTCGGTCAATGCGCAACAAAAAAATAAATTAAATGGTACGGTTTGGATGAGAGAACCGGATATTGAAAATAATATTTCTGGGATTCCAATAAATAAGGTGCGTTTATATGCTTCAGTTAAAAACCCTTTAGAAATTAAAGAACACGTTTCATTGTCAAAATCAAGACACGAACATAAGCAAAAAGTGTATGCAGTAAATGATGAGAATTATGCAATGGCGATTTATGAGGGAATAGATAGAAAAGGGAATATTAAACGGAGTTTTGAGTCTGTTAATTATATGGATGCAGGCGCTTATTATAAATTAAGCAACAAAATGAACAATGATGATTCATTAGTGCCAATGATACATTTAAAAACTCAATTGCCATTGAAGTATGAAGTAAAAAAAGGTGATTTAGTTTTGTTTTATAATGAAAATAAAGCTGAATTAAATGAGATTGGGATTAATGATTTGGGGAAAAGATTATATAAAGTTATTGGTTTTGAAGGTGATGGAAGAATTCAATTTAGGCATCACAAAACTGCAATGCAGCAAAGCAGCTCAAATAAAGAAGAATTAACAATCGTGAAATTTATGGCGGATAACCAATTAAAAAATTCTCAAGTAGATTTTGAGAGTCCAGTAC
>PHDE01000154.1 GCA_002842505.1 Bacteroidetes bacterium HGW-Bacteroidetes-3
AAAACAAATTGGCCAATTATTTTTAACCGCTAATTGCGCAAAGAATTACGCAAGGTTCGCTATTTTCTTGGTGATTTCTGTAAAAATGCAAATGAATTTATTCTTTGTGTAACTTAATGGCTCTTTGAGAAACTTTGTGTAATCAATAGCATTATTAACCAGACGAAAGAATATAGAAAAAAGTATATTGTGATAAAAATCAATTATTTAGCACATTTTCTTTTCTTTATCTATTTACTTCGATTTAATAACACAAAGCTGCACAAAGAAAACAAAGACACACAAAGATCAGAAAAATTAAAACTTTATGAAATTTTTAGGATTTTATTGTTGCCGGCCTCTCCCCTCAAATCAAAAAAACATCAATTTTTAGCCCAAATAAAAAAAGCCAACACAAAAAATATTCGTGGGGTTTAACGATAGCATAAAACAAAAAAACAATCATTGAAACTTATTAAAAACATTATGCTTCAACCAGTTACAATTCAGCCTAAAAAAAAAATAATGCCTTTTAATTCACAAAATACAATGTGTGAATTATACAACTCTTAGCCAAAATTGTGTAATGGATTCCCTCTATAATGGACGCACCTTTGCGGTATGAAAATATTTTTCACCCCAAAAACAAAAATTATGAACTCTAAAACCCAAAAATTATGATCGCTAAAAAACTACTTACAACAATTGCATTTGCATTTGTTCTATTATTTTCAGGTTGTGCAGAAGATGATTTCAATGAAATCGATACTGTTTGCCCACTTGTAATTTCAACCAACCCTGACAATCTTGCCACTGATGTGCCTGTAAACCAGATTATTACCGCAACTTTCAATGAAAAAATGAGCCCTGCATCAATAACAGAAGCTTCATTTACGGTTGGAGATGATGTTGCTTTAATAGACGGGACGGTGACTTATACCGATTCAACGGCTGTATTTACGCCTTCATCACTGCTAGATTTAGACACGGAATATACCGGTACAATTACAACGTTAGCCAAAGACATTAGAGGAAATTATATACAAGAAGATTATGTATGGACATTTACCACTGTTCTTACTGTAGAAAATTTTTCGGTTAATTTATCTCCAAGTCCAACTTTAGGTGGCGTAACAACAGGATCAGGTCAATTTGATGAAGGTTCTTTAATTACAATAACCGCAACTCCTAATGTTGGATATACGTTTGACAACTGGACAGAAAATGAAGTTGTTGTTTCAACAAGTGCCAATTATGAATTTATATTGACGGGAAACAGAACTTTAGTTGCAAACTACAGCCTTATCCCAGGAACTCAATTTGATGTAAATACATCAGCATTGCCAATCGCAGGGGGAACAACAAACGGATCAGGTTCATTTGATGCCGGAACCGATGTAACCGTAACCGCAACAGCAAACACGGGTTATTCTTTTGTGAACTGGACAGTGGCTGGAGTTGAAGTTTCCACCAATGCAACCTACACATTTGCCCTAGGCGCTAACACAACTTTAGTTGCCAATTTTGAAGTTGTCAATACTTTCAGCTTAAATGTAACGGCAGCACACGGAACTGTTGTGAAAAATCCGGATAATTTAACTTACAATAACGGAGATATCGTAGAACTTACCGCCACACCAGATTCAGGGTATGAATTTAACTCTTGGAGCGGTGATGCAACCGGAAGTAACAATCCTTTAACTGTAACAATGAATGGCAATAAAAATATTACCGCCAACTTTTATTTAATAGCAGCAACAGGCAGTTACCCCGCAGGTGTAGTACTTGGATCTGCCGGAGATTTTGCCATACTTGGAGGATCTGGAGTGTCCAATACCGGCACATCAACTGTAATTACCGGTGATGTAGGTTCATTCCCTACCGCTACAATTAACGGACTTCTTCCTTCAAACGTGATTGGAACGCTTTACACATCGGCTGACCCAATTGTTGGACTTGCAAAAGATGCTTTGACTGTTGCTTATAATGATGCGCAATCAAGATCATTGGATGCCATTTCATTGCCGGGACAACTTGGCGGACTTACACTTGCACCAGGATTATATGTTAATTCCTCAACTAGCGGAATTTCAGGAACAGGAGCAAATGGAATCTTAACACTTGATGCTGGAGGTGATGCAAATGCAGTATGGATTTTCAAAATGGGCTCAACGCTTATTACTGATGCAGGAACAAGCATTGTTTTGGCCGGTGGCGCAAATGCTGCAAACATCTATTGGTCTGTAGGCACATCAGCAACATTAGGAACAAATTCTATATTTTATGGAAATATCCTTGCTGACCAAGCAATTACTTTAACAACAGGTGCAGTATTGAATGGTAGGGCTTTAACACGTATTGCCCAAGTTACCTTAGATTCCAATATAGTTACAAAACCCTAATTAAAAATAATTAACCCTCGCCAATTGGCGAGGGTTTTAATAAAAATTTTAAAAACTTTAAATCTCATAACAATGAAAAATAAAACAACTTTAAAAAAGGGATCACGATTTACGCGGTCTCTTAACCAAACCCTAAAAGGCCTTGTTATTGGCGCCTTGATTTTAACGGGGATTGAAGCCCCGCTTCAAGCACAGGAAACCCAATACACAAAACCTTCTTGGTACTTTGGTGTAGCCGGTGGTGCAAACTTTAATTTCTATGATGGTTCAACGCAACAGTTGACGGCAAATTTTACGCCTCCCGTAACTTTTCACGAAGGGGATGGAACAGGATTGTTTCTTGCGCCAAGCATTGAATTTCACAAACCTAACACAAGATTTGGGTTTATTTTGCAGGCTGGATATGACAGCCGTAAAGGTGATTTCGACCGACAAATAACTGATTGTAACTGTCCGGCAGACTTAAAAACCGACTTAAGTTATATTACCGTAGAACCAAGTTTGCGTTACGCACCATTTAAATCGGATTTCTATTTATATGGTGGACCACGATTTGCTTTTAATCAGGACAAATCATTCACTTATAAACAAGGTGTAAATCCAAATTCAACCAATCAAGTGGCTCCGGCAGACGTAAAAGATGATTTTAGCAATGTTGAAGAAACAATTATTTCGGCACAAATTGGTGCAGGATACGATATCCAAATGTCAAAACCAACCAGCAAAACACAATTGGTACTTTCGCCTTTTGTAGCTTTTCATCCATATTTTGGCCAATATCCACGTTCCATAGAAACTTGGAATGTAACCACGATAAGAGCTGGCGTTGTGCTTAAAGTTGGTAGCGGCCATAAAATTTTACCGGTTGAAGTGGTTGTCGAAATTCCGGAAGTTGCATTTGTGGTAAACGCGCCTTTAAACGTTCCAGGAGAAATAAGAGTCACTGAAACATTCCCATTGCGTAACTATATTTATTTCGACAAAGAATCTACAGAGATATCAAAACGTTATAAATTGTTAAACAAAGATCAGGTAACAGACTTTAAGGAAGATCAAATTGAAGTGTTTAAACCTGATACCTTATTGGCAGGTCGTTCAAACCGAGAAATGACAGTTTACTATAATATTTTAAATATTTTAGGTGACCGTATGGGAAAAAATCCTTCCGCAACAATTGTGTTGGTTGGATCATCAGAAAATGGACCGGCAGAAGGAAAATTAATGGCAGAAAATGTTAAGAAATATTTGGTGGATGTTTTCGCCATCGATGCAACAAGAATAGCCATTGAAGGAAGAAACAAACCAAAAATTGCAGAAGAGCAAAAAGGAGGAACACGCGAATTGGTATTGCTTAGAGAAGGTGACCGCAGGGTTTCTGTTGAAAGCAGCTCTCCAGCCTTGTTAATGGAATTCCAAAGTGGCCCAGACGCTCCTTTGAAACCCGTAAAAATTATTACTGTGCCAGAAGCGCCAATTGAAAGTTACGTTACTTTTAAAGCTGACGGAGCTGATGAAGCATTTAGCACTTGGCAAATGGAGATTACGGATAAAGACGGAATCACACAAAATTACGGTCCGTACACACAAGAAGAAGTGAGCATTTCCGGAAACACTATTTTAGGAACAAATCCTGAAGGAGATTACAACGTGAAAATGATCGGAACAAATAAAACCGGTGAAGTTGTCACTAAAGAATCCACGGTGCACATTGTGGCTTGGACTCCTTCTAAAGTTGAAGAAGGAATGAGATTCAGCATTATCTACGAATTTGATGATGCAAAAGCGATTGCGATGTACAACAAATATCTTTCAGAAGTTGTGGCCCCTAAAATTCCGGCTAACGCAAAAGTGATTATTCACGGACATACCGATGTTATTGGCGAAGAAGATTACAACCAAAAATTATCCTTGGCAAGAGCCAATGACGCTAAGACAACTTTACAAAACAGTGTCACTAAATTAGGAACCACTGGCGTAACATTTGAAGTAAGCGCATTTGGAGAAAGCGAAAGTGCAGCACCTTTTGGAAATACACTTCCAGAAGAAAGATCTTACAACCGTACCGTTATTATTGATGTTGTACCACAAAAATAAATGCTGTAACCAGTTACAGAAGGTTGTTTAAAATGAGAAATGACAGGGCAAAAACCCTGTCATTTTTTTTTGAATTATTGGGTGTGAATTATGTAAGTTTTAATCAAAAATATGTAACTTTATAAGTAGTAATATGTTGCAAATTTACAGTATCACTAATTTAACAATTTTAAACAGCAACAAAAATGAAAAAAACAAGACTTTACTTAATGATAATGATGTTGTCATTAGGTGCATTTACAACAGTTAACGCCACCGAAAAAACACCAACCACACCGGCACCAAAAGAAATTCCTGCGGAAATTCAAGTGATGCTAAATCGATTGGAAGAAATTAAAGACATGGACAAATCAGACATGGACCGTGCCGAAAAGAAAGCGCTTCGTAAAGAAGTACGTGCCATCAATACCGAAATAAGATCTTCCGGAAACGGAATTTATATTTCAGTTGGTGCCATTATCATCATTTTACTTTTAATCATTATATTATAATCCATCATTGATTTGTCATCAATTGAAAATGACTGAAACCACACTAAATTCTTTAACTTATTACAGAATTATTATTTGAATTAAAAAGGACAGGAAAACCCCACTGTCCTTTTTTTATTTCAAATTTTTTCAGGGTCATCCATTTTTAATTTAAATTTAACTTGAAACTGATGGCTAAATTCCGTAAATCCCTGTAATTTTACCCAAGAATATTTCGGGCGTTCCCCTTCGGGTCAGGCCTTTTGTTCCAAACTTTTTTCGCTAAAAAAGCTCAAAAAGGTTTTCACTTCAGTCCCTAACGCAAATTGAATTACGATTTTTGATTTACGATTTTAGAATTATAAATGTCAAATTCGGTCAACGTTATTTAGGCATTGACAAACCTGAAACTTGAAACCTGAAACTTGAAACTTAAAACAAAAAAAACCGAAACACAATAAATAATACCCAATTTAAAAAAGATGAAATACCACCTAAAAATAAACAGCCTAAAAACTGTAGATGAAATAAAAGATCATTGGACAACCGATGATTACCTGCAACTATTGGAAAAATTTAATTTTCCCGACGCCGGAACTACCAAAAAAGAAACCTTGCACGAACTGTTGTTAATGGCCATCACCGATTTTGAGCCCAAAGAAGCCGCCATTATTGTGCTTACGCATAAATTAGGCGAAATTTTAACTGAAGGACAAATTGAGCAAATATCAAATGATATGTTGATAGACACCGTTTGCGAAGAATATCCCGAAATAGAATTGCAATACGCCTTATTTAATTGCAACCAATTGCTTTACAAAGCGTTCAATGGAATATTTCCAAGCGCCAATGCCACAATAATCGATTGTTCCATAACACCAATTGATAAAAATTCAGATATTAAAATAACCAAAGAAATTTTGCTGAAATTGTTTGGCAGCGGACTTTCAAACCGGAATATCCTTAAACGTTTGTTTGGAGATCAAATGGATGGCAATGCAGCTTTCCCCGAAGCCGAAGGCATTGTGTGGGAATTAAAAACAACCGACAATCTTAATTTTAGCGTAACAACATCAGCAAATTTGCTAAAAGATGCTGATTTTAATTCCCTTGAATTTGAAGCAGAATTTGAAGTTGCGGAAAATTAGTTTGAGAAGTCCGAAGTTCGAAGTCGAAAATTAACTTTGTATCCGTATTTTGTTTAAAAATATTTTAAAAGCTGCTGAAAATTTCAGGAGCTTTTTTATTTAGAATCGTTTTAAATTTTTAGGAGAATTGGAATGTCGTTGAGAAAAGCACTAATTTTAAAGTAAAATGCTCAAAAAAACATTATTCTTCTCAAATAAATGTTCTTTAACCACACAAAACGAACAATTGGTTGTCAAATCTGAAATTAGAAATACCACCATTCCCATTGAAGATATTGGTTTTGTAGTGATGGAACATCCCGAAATTTACGTTTCCATCCCAACATTGACGAAATTAACCGAGAACAATGTGGCAGTTATTTTTTGTGACGCAAAGCATATGCCTTGCAGTATGTTGCTTAATTTAGACAACCATCATATTCAGCAGGAATTGTTTTCCAATCAAATTAATGCAACCGAACCGCTAAAAAAGCAACTTTGGCAACAAGTTATTAAGACAAAAATTAAACACCAAGCGCAACATTTACAATTGTTAAACAAACCTTATGAAGTTTTAAATTTTCACGAATCAAAAGTTCTAAGCGGCGATACCGAAAACCGGGAAGGCGTTGCTGCCGCGCATTATTGGAAACACATTTTCGATTTTAATTTTAAACGCGAACGCTACGGCGATTACCCAAATTTGTTTTTAAATTACGGCTACATAATTTTAAGGGCAGCAGTTGCGCGCGCCATTGCCGGCAGCGGGTTGTTAAGCACTTTGGGCATTCACCACCACAATAAATACAATGCTTTTTGCTTGGCCGATGATATTATGGAACCATACCGGCCAATAGTTGACGCCAAAGTAATTGAAATAATCAATACGTTTCCAGAACAAGAATTAACAACGCCCATTAAAGCAGAACTTTTAAAAATATTGACCCAAACCGTTTATTTTGAAGACAGTAAAAGTCCGTTGATGGTGGCTTTAACCAATACCACAAATTCATTGCAACAATGTTATGCAGGAAAAACACGCAAAATTAACTATCCCAGTTTATGGAGTTAAACGGTTACAGAATTATGTGGTTATTTGTATTTTTTGATTTGCCTACCGAAACTAAAAAAGACAGGCGAAACGCCCAACAATTTAGAAAAAGCCTGCTAAAAGACGGATTTACAATGATGCAATTTTCTGTTTACACAAGGCATTGCGCCAGCAGTGAAAGCGCCGATGTTCACGAAAAACGCATCAACCATTTATTGCCTCCGTTGGGAAAAGTGAGTGTGCTTCGTATAACGGACAAACAATTTGGCAGTATTCTTAATTTTTGGGGCAAATTTGAGGTTCCCAAAGAACCTCAGCCTTCGCAATTGGAATTGTTTTGAATTTTATGCTTTTGGTGTAATATTATATTTATCACTATCCCAATTGCTCGGATTTCTCTTTATATAACTAAAAATATTGTTATAGGATTTTTTATTTCTGATAATGTGGTCGTAAAAAGAACGATGCCAAACAAAATCTTGAAATCCTGCTAAATGAATTAATTTTGAAGTGGTCATTTTATAAGCACCCATTAATGCCGACAGTGATTTAATTTTAATATTTTCAGCCGCAATTAAATCTCTGTCAATTTCAATAATGCAATGAATGTGGTTTGGCATCACAATAAATTTATGCAATTTTATGTAGGAATATTGATTTTCTAGCCAATCCCATTGCGTTTTGGCAATTTCGCCAATTTCATTTAAAAATATTTTTTTGAATTTTGATTTTGATACTGATTCCGAACTGGGCACGGAAAGGTCGAAACCTGTTCTAACAGCAGTAGAATTGATGTCACCAAAACAACATTCCATATTTTTCACGCATATAGTGACAAAATATAAATTATCCTGAGAATAATCATATCCCAACATTCTATTTCTTTTTCTCTTTTTCATAATAATTTTTTTTGTGCGGACAGGTGGCATCTTGTTTCAATTGATATTGCTCGCGAAATAAATATATTCAAAATAATTCAATAATTAAAAGATTAAAAGATTAAAAAATTGAAATGAATTCCACAATTCCCACACAAATAAATAATCGAAATTTGATTTGAAATAAAATCACAAATTCAGCCCAAATCGTGTACGGACAGGTCGCGACCTGTCCCACGTGATATTGCTTGCGAAAATAATTGAAGGATTAAAAATTTGAAATGAATTCCACAATTCCCGCACAAATAAATAATCCCAATTTGATTTGAAATAAAATCACAATTCCCGCCCATATCATGTTAGGACAGGTCGCGACCTGTCCCTACGCCTTGCGCATCACATCATTTTTATACAAA